>NZ_JBFSTC010000040.1:0-41634 GCF_041466605.1 Vibrio sp. 10N.247.310.17
ATCTGTAGGATCGTTCAACTGATCAGGAAAATGCTTAAATGATCAGTGTTAGCTTAAGAGCTGGGTTTTTTGTATCTATACTTTTTGTATCTGTAATTGGCGGTTTGAGTTACTCGCTATTAGCAATCAAACTAAATAAAGACTACAGGCGTGTGTCTTCGGTAATGGTGACCTTGAGTGTCTTGTTTTCACCTTTGCGCAATACACCAACATCAATGATAGTACCCGGGCGAAGGTCAGTAACAATGTCCATTACGCTCTGTCGTCCGCTAATTTGGGTGTTGTTGATGCTGATAATGATATCTTGTGCTTCAAAGCCGGCATCGGCTGCAGGACCATTCGGGTCAATGCCTAAGACAACAATACCACCGATGTTCTTAGTACCGAGCAAGCGTGATGTCACCGAATTGATGTCTTGTCCGTCGATACCAATATAACCACGAATGACACGACCATCGGCGATGATCTTCTCCATGATTTTATTAGCAAGTGAGTAGGGGATTGCAAATGAGATCCCGTAGGTTTCCATGTCGGTAGCTTGTTGGAAAGAAGCCGTGTTGATACCGACGAGCTCACCTTGTGAGTTAACCAGTGCACCACCTGAGTTACCTTCATTGATTGCAGCATCAGTCTGGATAAAGGCTTGGTGACCATCTGCACTGATCGAAGAACGACCTGTTGCAGAGATAATGCCAAAGGTTGTCGTTTGCCCTAGGTTGTATGGGTTACCGATAGCCAGCACCACGTCGCCGACATTTGCTTTGTAATTCGGGTTCAGTGGAATAACAGGTAAGTTGTCACCGCTGACTCGGAGTATCGCAATATCGGTGCGTTTGTCTGAGCCGACAAGTTGTGCGGCCGCTACTCGTCCGTCTTGAAGTGCCACGACTATTTGGTCAGCTTGAGCAACAACATGGAAGTTGGTAATGATGTAGCCTTTCTCACTAACAATCACCCCTGAACCTAATCCTTGAGTTAGTAGCTTGTTGCGATCGCTTTCTGCGTATTTACGACTATAAATATTGACCACTGCGGGTGCAGCTCGTCGCACCGCTTGGTTAAATGAGATCTGAAGAGAGCCAATATTATCGACTTGAGGGTTCGTGACGTCTGCAACAATCGCCGGCCTTAAACTCGGGAATGCGAGAAGAATAAGCGCCGCTGAAACGAGTCCAAGGGAAATAGAACGAAATAGAAAGGACAGCATGTTTCCCTCTTCAACAAGTAAGGTATGAAGCATCCGTCAATGGATGACTGACTTGATTATCAGTGAAGCATAGCATTTTGATTGATCTAAAGAAAAGGGAGACTGAGTAAGTTTAAAGCAAACTTACTGAGCCTCCCTGTAATTACGCTGACGTATGGCTATCGAATAACTAGATAGATAGTCCTATCGTCTCGCTGTATATTAAGTGCCAATACGCCAGGTTGTTTTTCAAGAATCTTTCTAAATTCAGCAAGGTTCTTAACTGGTTGGCGGTTTACCCCGATGATGATGTCATCTTTAAGAAGCTGATAAGCTTCTGCTGGCGAACCTTGAGCGACACTTGATACCTTGACGCCTGTCGCTGAATCGCTGTCGGTTGTGTTGGTGAGCTCTGCACCGGCAAGTCCTTCATGGAGCTTTTCAGCTTGTGTCTTACTATTTGTGGATTCACCAAGCGTGACGTCAAAGGTCTTATTCTTACCGTCACGAACCACGCCTAACTCGATCTGTTTACCTGCACCTAAGGTGGCTACTTTGGCTCTTAACTCACTAAAAGTGTCAATACGCTTACCGTTAATGGAGACAATGACATCGCCCGCTTTCAATCCGGCTTTGTCTGCAGCACTGTCGGGTACAATTTGGCTAACAAAAGCACCTTTGCTGGACTCATAACCAAGCGCTTCAGCCAATTCCGAGGTGACCTCTCCACCTTGGACACCAAGCATGCCGCGTTTTACTTCACCGAAATCGAGAATCTGTTCAGTCAGGTTTGTCATCATATTGGATGGAATGGCAAAGCCGATACCGACATTGCCTCCGTTAGGTCCTAGGATGGCAGTATTGATACCAATCAGTTCACCGTTAAGATTCACTAACGCACCTCCAGAGTTACCACTGTTAATCGCGGCATCGGTTTGAATGAAGTTTTCGAAGTTCTCTAGATTGAGACCGCTACGTCCTAACGCTGAAACGATACCGGATGTTACGGTTTGACCAAGCCCAAATGGGTTGCCGATAGCCACACTGAAATCGCCGACTCTCAATTTGTCGGAATCTGCGACTTTTATCTGGGTAAGGTTTTTGGCTGTTTCGAGTTTTAATAGCGCGATATCAGACATCTGGTCGCCGCCGATGAGTTCTGCATCGTACTCTCGACCATCATGCAGTTTTACTTTGATATCGTCGGCACCATTGATGACATGGTAATTGGTGACAATATGGCCTTTCTTGGCATCAATGATGACACCAGAGCCTAGCCCGCGGAATGGACGCTCTCGTGTTTGTTCTGGACCAAAAAAGAATTGAAATTGTTCAGGGATTTGCTGACGTTGTACCTGTTTGCCTTCTACGGCAATACTAACCACAGCGGGGGTTACTTGTTCAAGCATAGGAGCAAGGCTTGGTAATTGTTCATTACCCACACTTAATGGAAGTGCGGCTGTAGCTTGAATGGGGGTGATGATTGAACTTAAGCTTAAAGTCAGTACTGATAAAGCAAGCAAAGGTTTTTTCATCATAAACTCCTCTCTAGTTAAGGTCTTAACCCTCTTATACGTTTAATAAGTATGAGAAGTTTCAAATGACCTGAGTGAAAGTTATGACTCAAAAACCTTTGTAAAGTTCACAGAAGTGTTAAATGTTTACGATGCTTTTGCTGTAACGACATCGGGAGCATCCATGATTTCTTTCTTCTGCTCGGTAAATAAACCCGTTGCGCCATTAGCGTAATCTTTCGGTTGTTCTTCAAGCGTCGACTCTTTAACTGAAGACTTATCTTGTGGCTTATCCGAATGAGCAGCGGCTGTTTTCACAAATGGGTTGTCTTGCTCTGGCAGGTTAGGGAGTAGCTCTGAGCTTGTTTTTTCCATGTGTTGGTAAAGCTTTGTATAGTCCTTACCTAAGGTGTCCAACATTTCTGCTGATTTCGCAAAGTGGTCAGCTAGCTCTTGTCGCTGCTGTTCCAGGGCAAACTTTGCGCTATCTAATTCTTTCTGTACGTTCTTTTGTTTTTTGTATTCAGGTGTCATGAGACGAGAAATAGCGACCCCTAAAATAACTCCGACTAGTAAACCGGCAACGGCATACATCCAAGGCATAACAGCTCCTTATTATTGTTTTTTAACATGTTTGTTACTGCTTAGTTACACGTGATACAGCTCCATGGTACTATGAGAAAGCCGCAGTATAAAGAGAAATGCGTGTGCGCTAGTTAGCAGTTTGATGCTGCATTATTCACCGCATAGCGACATGTCTCATACTGTTTGGGCTCATTTTTATTTGCTGTCTGATATCGCTTTCATTGTGGAAATGTCGTCATGAATCCCATTAAAAAATACGAACAAGATATAAAAGAACATGGATTTCAAAGAGATCCAGCACAAGAGCAAGCCGTTAAATCTTTAGATGAACTCTTTCATCAATTCCAAGATTACATGAATGCCCCTATTCCTCAACTGACTCGATTCCAGAAGTTAATGGGCAAAAAGCCAGAACTGCCACTGCCACCAAAAGGCCTCTATTTTTGGGGCGGCGTCGGGCGCGGTAAAACCTATTTAATGGATACGTTCTACGATGCCTTACCGACCACAAAAAAAATGCGCGTTCACTTTCACCGCTTTATGTATCGAGTCCATGATGAGCTAAGGGCACTAGGTAATGTTAGCGACCCGTTGCCTCTAGTCGCAGATAAGTTGAAAGAAGAAGCGGATATTATCTGTTTTGATGAATTCTTTGTTTCAGACATCACGGATGCGATGATCTTAGGAACCTTGTTCCAAGAGTTATTCGCTCGAAACGTTATCTTGGTTGCGACCTCTAATATTCCACCTGCGGATCTGTATCGCAACGGGTTACAGCGAGCGCGTTTCTTACCCGCTATTAAGCTCATTCAAGACAACTGTCATATTCTTAATGTTGATAGCGGAATTGATTATCGTCTGAGAACCTTAGAGCAGGCTGAGATCTACCATTACCCACTGGATAGCCAAGCTAACATTAACCTCGAAACATATTACGCGCAGCTTGTTGGTGAAGATAAAGAGAAGCTTAAGCAGATAGAGGTTAATCACCGTCAATTAGATGTGGTCGAAGCGAGTGATGGTGTGCTGCATGGTACTTTTGCTCAGCTTTGTCAGTCGGCTCGTAGCCAGAACGATTATATTGAGTTGTCTCGGGTTTATCACACGGTTCTATTGGCTGATGTGTTGCAAATGGGCGTGACTTCCGATGACGCTGCTAGACGCTTTATTGCGTTAGTTGATGAGTTCTATGAGCGCAATGTGAAACTGATTATTTCAGCGGAAGTGGAGCTAGAAAAACTATACACCCATGGTCAACTAGAGTTTGAGTTTAAACGTTGTCAGTCGCGTTTAATTGAAATGCAGAGCCATGAGTATTTGGCAAAAGAACACTTAAGTTAGCTTTGATTATCTCGAATAAGAAAGAGAATTAAAAAAATCGTGATTTTGTTCAAAAAGAGGTGATTTTTTCTTCGCTCTTCTCTATAATCCTGCGACCTACCGTTACTGCGGGCCTCTAGCGATGAGTAAAATCACGTTATGCCAAGAGTTTTCCAACACTCGAAGGGGTGATGAATGGTAACTCTTAGACAGTGGGAATACGCGAGTATTCCTTAAGTGTAAATTTTTTAAATAGGTAATTATTAGCATGAAAACTTTCGTTGCTAAACCAGAAACTGTAAAACGCGACTGGTATGTTGTAGACGCTGAAGGCAAAACTCTTGGCCGTCTAGCAAGTGAAATCGCTTCTCGCCTACGCGGCAAGCACAAAGCAGAATACACTCCTCACGTAGACACTGGTGATTACATCATCGTTGTTAACGCTGAGAAAGTTGCTGTAACTGGTAACAAAGCTAAGGGTAAGGTTTACTACCGTCACTCTGAGTTCCCAGGTGGTCTTAAAACTATCACTTTTGAAAAGCTAATTGCTAAGAAACCAGAAATGGTTCTTGAACTAGCAGTTAAAGGTATGCTTCCACGTGGTCCACTAGGCCGCGCGATGTACCGTAAGCTTAAAGTGTACGCTGGTACTGAGCACAACCATGTTGCTCAACAGCCACAAGTACTAGACATCTAAGGGGATTAAGACAATGGCAGAGAATCAATACTACGGCACTGGTCGTCGCAAAAGCTCAGCAGCTCGTGTTTTCATCAAACCAGGCTCTGGTGAGATCGTAATCAACAAGCGCAGCCTTGATGTTTACTTCGGTCGTCCAACTTCTCGTATGGTTGTTAAACAACCTCTTGAGCTAGTTGAACTAACTGAGAAACTTGACCTTTACATCACTGTTTCTGGTGGTGGTATTTCAGGTCAAGCTGGCGCAATCCGCCACGGTATCACTCGTGCTCTTATGGAATACGATGAAACTCTACGTCCTGCTCTACGTGCGGCTGGCTATGTTACGCGTGACGCTCGTTGCGTTGAACGTAAGAAAGTTGGTCTACGTAAAGCACGTCGTAAACCTCAATTCTCTAAGCGTTAATTTTTCTTTACGAAAAAGTACACGCTCCCAGTTTTTCGACTGGAATTGTGGTTCAAAGCTCGGCTATATGCCGGGCTTTTTGTTTTTATGCCCCCTCTAAACGCTTTCCCTCCCTCGTTTTATTTCCAAATTCTTATATTTTGAAAGCTTTTGTAACCCAATGTGCGCTTTGCCTCATGATTGTTACAAAAAGGTAGCTTTATCTTGTCAAAAAGTAGGGTTTTATTTATCATTTGCCGTCAATAAATAGAACTAAATACATATTTTGTTAGCCATGCTCTTTATTCGGAATTATTTCAATCCATAAGGAGCAAATGGGAGAATGTTTGGATGAGCAACGCGCCTTTAAATAACGGTCGCAGGCGTTTCTTAACCGCAACAACAGCCGTTGTTGGTGGTTTAGGAGCAGCTGCTGTAGCCGTGCCTTTTATTAAATCATGGAACCCGAGTGCCAAGGCGAAAGCTGCAGGCGCACCGGTTGAAGTGGAAGTCAGTAAGTTAGAGCCGGGACAAATGGTTCGTGTCGAGTGGCAAGGTAAGCCTGTATGGGTTGTACGCCGTGCTGAATCGGTGCTAGAGAATCTAAAAGCGATCGGTGGTCAACTTCGTGACCCTCAATCTGAAGCTGAACAACAACCAGAATACGCGCAGAACGAGTTTCGTTCAATTAAGCCGGAATTCTTCGTTGCTGTTGGTTTCTGTACGCACTTAGGTTGTTCTCCAACTTACCTGCCAGATTCTTTTGCAGAACAAGTTCAGGGTGTTAAGTCTGGTTTCTTCTGTCCTTGCCATGGTTCAAAGTTTGATATGGCAGGTCGAGTATTCCAAGGCGTACCTGCTCCATTGAATCTTGTTGTACCAAAGCATATGTATTTGAGTGACACTAAGATCATGATCGGTGTGGACGAGGGAGACGCGTAATGCAAGGATTGCTTGATTGGGTAGAGAAACGTCTACCCGCGATGAATGCTTACAAGAAGCATTTATCTGAATACCCAATGCCTAAGAACTTTAACTTTTGGTACCTTTTTGGTTCTTTAGCAATGTTAGTACTGGTTAACCAAATCCTTACGGGTATTTGGCTGACAATGAACTATGTACCGTCTGGTGAGGGTGCATTTGCTTCTGTTGAATACATCATGCGTGATGTGGAATACGGTTGGCTACTGCGTTACATGCACTCAACAGGTGCATCGGCATTCTTCGTTGTGATCTACCTGCATATGTTCCGTGGTCTAATCTACGGTTCTTACCAAAAGCCTCGTGAGTTACTTTGGATCTTCGGTATGTTGATCTTCTTAGTGCTTATGGCTGAGGCTTTCATGGGCTACCTACTACCATGGGGTCAAATGTCTTACTGGGGTGCTCAGGTAATCATTTCTCTGTTTGGTGCGATCCCTGTTATAGGTGATGACCTAACGCTTTGGATCCGTGGTGACTACATCATCTCTGGTGCAACGCTGAACCGTTTCTTCGCACTGCACGTTATTGCTCTGCCAATTGTACTTCTGCTGCTTATCGTACTTCACGTACTGGCGCTGCACGAAGTGGGTTCGAACAACCCAGACGGTATCGAAACTAAGCTTCCTAAAGGCACAATGGGCGACGACTACAAAACTCAGTTCCCATTCCACAAGGATTACACTAAGAAATACGACATCATTGACTCTATTCCTTTCCACCCATACGGGACGGTAAAAGATATGGTTGGTGTTGCTGGTTTCCTATTCTTGTTCTGTTACGTGCTGTTCTTTAACCCAGAAATGGGTGGGTACTTCCTTGAGCCGCCTAACTTTGAAGCTGCAAACCCGCTGAAAACACCTGAGCATATTGCTCCAGTTTGGTACTTCACGCCGTTCTACGCTGTACTTCGTGCTGTTCCAGATAAGCTGTTAGGTGTAGTTGCAATGGGCGCTTCAATTGTTGTGCTATTCCTACTGCCATGGTTCGACCGTTGTAAAGTGCGTTCTTACCGTTACCGTAGCAAACTGCATTTGATTAACATCATCCAATTCACAATAAGCTTTATTGCGCTTGGTGTACTTGGTGCGCTTCCAGCAACGCCTACATACACGCTATTAGCTCAAATCTTTAGCTTAGGTTACTTCATGTTCTTCGTTCTGCTGTGGTTCTACAGTAAAAATGAAGCGACGAAACCATTACCAGAAAGGGTGACATTCAAATGAAAAAGTGGATTGTAATTTTATTTGCTATGTTGCCGTCACTAGCGATGGCAGCGGGTGCAGGCGTACCATTAGACAAAGCAAACAATGATTTAACAGACAAAGCTTCATTGCAAAATGGCGCTAAGATGTTCATGAACTACTGTTTCGCTTGTCACTCAACGCAGTACCAACGTTATGAACGTGTTGCGAATGATTTGGAGATTCCTTTAGACCTAATGAAGGAAAACCTGATCTTCGATCCTGAAGTGAAAATTGGTAGCTTGATGGTTAACGCTATGCCTTCTGAGCAAGCTGCTAGTTGGTTTGGTGCTCCACCACCAGATCTAACATTGGTTGCTCGTGTTCGTGGCGCAGATTGGCTATACACGTACCTTCGTACTTTCTATGAAGATCCGTCTCGTCCATTTGGTGTGAACAACCTGGTTTTCCCAAGTGTTGGTATGCCGCATGTTCTTGAAGAGCTACAAGGTATCCCAACGCCAATCTACGATACTCACATGGTCGATGGTGAGGAAGTTAAGGTTGTTGTTGGCACTGAAACGGATGGTTCTGGCGAATTAAGTGCTGGTGAGTATGACGAAGCAGTTCGTGACCTTGTTAACTTTTTGGTTTACTCGGGCGACCCTGTTCAACTTGAGCGTCATGCTATGGGTTGGTGGGTAATGGCCTTCTTAGTAATCTTCACTATCATCGTGATTTTGCTGAAGAAAGAGTATTGGCGTGATGTGCACTAATTGTGCTATAATACCGTGCTAATTCCCAAATTATGTTAATGTTCAATGGAGGCTTTAGGCCTCCATTGTTTTTATTTAAAGTGTACTGGAGGGCTCCATGGCTGTAGCTGCCAATAAACGTTCTGTAATGACTCTTTTCTCAAGTGCTTCTGATATGTATAGCCATCAGGTGCGCATTGTTCTTGCTGAAAAAGGCGTAAGTGTTGAAGTTGAGTTGGTTGATGAAAAAAATCTACCAGCAGAGCTTGTTGAACTGAACCCGTACAAATCAGTACCTACTCTTGTTGATCGTGAGCTTGCTCTATATGACTCTAAGATCATCATGGAATACCTAGATGAGCGTTTCCCTCATCCACCATTGATGCCTGTATACCCGGTTGCTCGTGGTAACAGTCGTCTAATGATGTACCGAATTGAGCGTAACTGGTATTCAGTTGCAGAGAAGATCGTTAAAGGCAACGCTGAAGAATCTGAAGCAGCTCGCGTGAAATTACGCAACGACCTATTAACTCTTGCTCCTATCTTCGCTGAGTATGAATACTTCATGAGCGAAGAGTTTAGCCTAATTGATTGTTACCTAGCTCCGCTACTATGGCGTTTACCTGAGCTTGGTATCGAACTGATTGGTCCTGGTTCTAAAGAACTTAAGATTTACATGAACCGCGTATTCGAACGTGATTCATTCCTAGCTTCTCTAACGGAAGCTGAGCGCGAGATGCGACTCGTTCGCTAAGCGTTTATGGATATTTCAAATATGACTCCACGCCGACCATACATGCTTCGTGCATTTTATGAATGGCTGGTTGATAACGAACTGACTCCACACTTGGTTGTTGAAGCAACATTGCCGGGTGTGAGAGTTCCAGACGAGTTTGTTCAAGATGGTCAGATCATTCTGAACATCGCGCCTCGTGCGGTTGGACAACTTGAACTGGGTAACGAAGCTGTGACGTTTAGTGCTCGCTTTAGTGGTCGTCCACACTCTGTGATCGTTCCGCTATACGCAGTACAAGCAATTTATGCTCGTGAGAATGGTGCTGGTACCATGTTTGAACCTGAAGAGGCTTACATGGAAGCGTTTGAAGAAGGAATTGAAGAAAGTCCTTTTGAAGAACCAGAAAAAGGCCCATCTTTGAGTGTTGCAACAGCAGACGTAGATGCTGAAGAGTCTGACTCAGAACCTGAGCCATCTCGTCCAGCGAAAGGTCGCCCAAGCCTTCGTGTTATCAAATAGCGTTATTTTTTAAATAACTCCAAATACAAAAAAAAGCAGCGATTTATCGCTGCTTTTTCTTTTTGTGCTAACTGACTTTTATTAATCTGATTCATTTCGTTAGGCTTTACCAGCCAACCAACCAGCTAATAAGCAGCTAAGTTGGCTAAGTAAATTCAGAGGGTGTTAGTTTACCAAATTGTCATCTTCACCATATTCAAACGCTCGAATCACCTGCTTCACACCAGAGATATTACGCGCAACTTCTGTCGCGATATCAGCGTGTTCTCGAGAAACTAATCCAAGCAGAAATACTTCTGAATCTTCAGTAATGACTTTGACTTTGATACCGTTAAGCTCAGACTTGGCAAGTAGGGCAGACTTCACTTTAGTGGTAATCCAACTGTCTTTGCTGATAGCACTAACAGACAGTGGCTCTTTCACTCGGATCTGGTTGTGTATACTTTCAACCCCCGTTACTGCTTTAGCTTGGCTTTCAAAAGCACGACGTTCAGCATCTGTCGTTGCTTGCCCCATCAGAACTACTGAACCACGGTAAGAGCTTGCTGTGATACTGACATTGCCGCGAAATGGCGGTTTATTAGTCATAGCTGCAACTTCAAATTCGATATTGTTGTCGCTCCAAATCTCTTTGGTGGTTCGTGTATCTGTGACTAGATTTGCAGTAGTTGCTGCACCAGCAATGAAAAGACCAGCACAACCAGATAACGACAGTGTAAGTAGCGAAACACTAATCAGCTTAAGCAGCTTCATAGAAGTTAATGATTTCATCGTGATGCTCCGTATATCACTCTTCGTGAGCTGGGAAGAGTACTTGATCGATTAGGTCACATAAGCAGTGTAGTGTCACCATGTGTACTTCGTGGATACGTGCTGTACGGTGTGAGGGAATACGAATTTCTACATCGTGCTCACCAAGCAGGCCAGCCATTTCACCACCATCTTTACCAGTAAAGGCGATGATTGTCATATCACGTGTTACCGCAGCTTCCATTGCTTTGATGATATTTTTACTGTTACCACTAGTAGATATAGCCAGTAAAATATCACCAGTTTGACCAAACGCACGTACCTGCTTAGAGAAGATCTCTTCATAGTGGTAGTCGTTAGCCACAGCCGTTAGCGTAGTGTTGTCAGCAGTGAGAGCCATTGCTGGAAGACTAGGGCGCTCGGTTTCAAAGCGATTAAGTAGGCAAGAGACAAATTGCTGAGCATTCGATGCCGAACCACCGTTACCACAACAAAGAATCTTGTTTCCGTTAAGCAGGGTTGCAACCATTGCTTGAGCGGCATGCGTGATTGCGTCTGGCAGAGCTTCTGCCGCCGCAATTTGGATTTGAATACTTTCTGTAAAACTTTCTTTGATGCTGTCTAGCATGTTTATCCTTGGGTAATCGCGTTTTGAATCCAGTCGATAGTGTCATTCGGCCCTTCGATGGCAATGATATCAAACCTGTAATCTGTAGAGTGTACCGACAAGCCTTGCTGCATAAGCCAAACATTGGCTGTTTTGAGTAGCTTTTGTGACTTTTTGGCAGTCACCATTTCAGCGGCATGTCCGTAGCGTGTTTGCTTGCGGTATTTTACCTCAGTAAACACAACCGTATTGTTATGGCGCATTATAAGATCAATTTCGCCACACTTTGCTATGAAGTTTTCTTCAATTAACGATAAACCGTGGCGAACTAAATAATTCTTTGCCACGGTCTCGTATTTATCACCCACTTGTTTGTGGGTGATTGTTGGCTTGGATAGGAACTTACGGCTAAAAAGCCCCATGCTCTGCCCAGCTGATTTCACGTTGAACAACACAGTTGTTGTCGATGGTTAATACGCCGGTTTCACCTGTAATGCTGTAATCTTGTACGGCTTTCATCTGTGGTAGTGCATCCATTAGATAGTATGCATCCATTCCTAGAGCTTGTAGACGCTTTTGGCTGTTCGAGTGTGAAGGCCATAGGTCATTAAGCGCTTTGTTAAGCTCGTTTTTGTTCTCGACCAATAGCGGGATATCGCTGTAGAAGACACCCGTTAGGTCTTCATATTGCTTGTCACCGCTGTTGCTGCGTGAATTTGAAAACAGTGCAGGTTGGCTAGCATCAGGGTTAATTGCAACTTCAATGAAGGGTTTGATGAGTGTTAGCTCTGAGTTCTTAGCGACAATGTAGACAGAATCGATATCACGACGACTGCGTGGTTCTGTTTCTAGGTCTAAGTTAAGTAGCCCATCCATTTGAGCGATACGTTGTTGGCTCTCTTGTAAACCGAAAATCTGATTCACATTACGCTGCAGTTGGCGTTTGTCAGAGAAGAAGCTGATTGCAACGTCGTTGTTGCTGTATTTCTGCCACTCTTCGTTAAATGCTTGCTCAACTCGATCACCTAAACGTCCTTTGGGTGCAAGAATAAGTGGGTACTTATAGCCTTGTGCAAAAAGATGTTTCGCAGCCTGAGCGACTTCTTGTTCTGGCGATAAAGCGAGATAACAAATATTAGTATCTGGTTCTAGCTGAGTTGGAATGTTCAGAGCTAACGCAGGAATCGAGTTCTCGTGATTTTTCTGCGCTTGTTGAAGCTTGGTGATGTTGCTCTTAATCAGCGGACCAACAATGAAATCAACGTTGTTCTCTTCCAGTGTTGCTTTAATTTCAGCGGCACTTTGTACGTTGGTATCCATTACGGTCAGCGTTGCATCTTCTTCACGCTCTTTGTCATTCATCATCGCAAAGATAAAACCGTCACGAACGAGCTGAGCTTGCTTGCCGTACTTACCTGTTAAAGGCAGTAACAAAGCGGTGCTGGTCGGCTTGCTGATTTCTAACGCTAATATGTCGGTGATCGCTTGAGGTGTATAAGTAGCCGCAGGGTGCTGAGGGTTCTCGGCTAACCAATCAGACAGGGTTTCCTGTAGGTTTGGAAGGTTCGAATTCAGCGTCTTCATGTAGATAGCCAGTTGCCACCAACCTGAAAGCACATCTTCTGTCGGCGATGTTTTCAGTTCTAGAATCTCGTATTGAGAGTAGCTATTCAGGTTCTGCCAAATACGGTTGGCCGTTTGCTGTTGGCTTTCGTCGCTAGCGTCCAGATATTCAGAATAAAGGACTAACTCACGGCTCGCTTCGAAATACTCATTCTGTATTTCAGAAATGTTAGCGCGTAGCTCGTGATAATCTTTCCATTGCTCGTTCGGAAGCTTCCACCAAGGCTGAAAGTTCAGTTGGCTGTACGCTTGCTGTGGTTGTGAGTTATTCACCAGCAGTTGAGCGCGAGCTAATTGCCATTCTGCTTGTTGAACTTCACTCAGCTCTTGTTTGGCTAAGCGTTTGATCAGCAGAGTCGCTTGATCGGTTTTTCCAGCTTGCACAGAAGCCTTAAGCGCCATGATTAACCAGTCGTTTTGTAGACTTCCTTTGCTACTATCCGCCTGCATCATGTAACTTTCAGTTGATTGCGCTGGATCTAGTGTAATATCAACACGCGTTGGTGCTTGAGGACCTGAAGAACAAGCCGCCAATGTAATTGCTAATGCAATTGGAGTGAGTAAGCGTGGTACACTGAGTCTCTTATGGTTCATCGTTGCCATGAGTTCTTTAAATTCCGTATAAATTTGTATCTATATTAATCGTTGAAGTGATGGTAAACAAATGACAGATAACAAAACCTTGCTCACAGAGAGCCCAACTCTCTATATTGTGCCAACCCCAATCGGAAATTTGGGAGATATCACTCAAAGAGCAATTGAAATTTTATCAAGTGTCGATGTTATTGCAGCCGAAGACACACGCCACACGGGTAAGCTGCTTGCTCACTTCAATATATCAACCAGAACGTTCGCTTTACATGATCATAATGAACAAACTAAAGCACAAGTTCTAGTCGAAAGGTTATTAGAAGGTCAGTCTATCGCATTAGTCTCTGATGCGGGTACTCCTTTAATCAGTGATCCAGGTTACCATCTTGTCTCACAATGTCGTCAAGCGGGTGTGAGAGTTGTGCCACTTCCTGGTGCTTGTGCTGTGATTACCGCACTAAGTGCGTCTGGTTTGCCGTCTGATCGTTTCAGCTTTGAAGGTTTCTTACCGCCAAAGAGCAAAGGTCGTAAAGACAAGTTCTTAGAGATCGCAAAAGCAGAACGCACGTGTATCTTCTACGAATCTCCGCACCGTATTACTGATTCTCTACAAGACATGCTAGAGATCTTAGGCCCTGACCGTGAGGTTGTATTGGCGCGTGAGCTAACCAAAACCTTCGAAACCATCCAAGGTCTGCCACTTGGTGAACTTATTGAGTGGATTGAAGAAGACGCAAACCGTAAACGCGGTGAGATGGTATTGCTAATTCACGGTCACCGTGAAGAAGCGAGCACAGAGTTGCCAGACGAAGCGACTCGCACGCTGGGTATTCTAACCAAAGAACTGCCACTTAAAAAAGCAGCGGCGATGACGGCAGAAATCTACAATCTGAAAAAGAACGCTTTATACAAATGGGGCTTAGAGCATCTAGACAACTAGATAGCTCTTTATAGACTAGATACCTATTTATAGAGTAGCTAACCTGTATTGAAAAGCTTGTGAGGAGTGATGGTAATACCGTCGCTCCTTTTTTTGTGCTTGGATTGTGTGAAATTCGTGCACTTGCTTAATGGTTTGCAGCATATTTGTGATCTCGCTAGACACTGCACACTAATCTCTATACAATCCGCCCTCGGAGTTGAACGGGTAATCGCTGCTTTGCTGATGTCCTTCGGGAGACTGACGTTGAGGTCCTTCGGGA
Source organism: Vibrio sp. 10N.247.310.17 (assembly GCF_041466605.1). Taxonomy (NCBI): domain Bacteria; kingdom Pseudomonadati; phylum Pseudomonadota; class Gammaproteobacteria; order Vibrionales; family Vibrionaceae; genus Vibrio; species Vibrio sp. 10N.247.310.17. The sequence goes on from NZ_JBFSTC010000040.1 coordinate 14,636, forward strand.
AACTGACGTTGAAGTCCTTCGGGAGACTGGTAGAGGGGAGGAACGTCCGGGCTCCATAGAGCAGGGTGCCAGATAACGTCTGGGGGGCGCGAGCCCACGACAAGTGCAGCAGAGAGAAGACCGCCGATGGCCTCATTTCTTCGGAAGAGGCACAGGTAAGGCTGAAAGGGTGCGGTAAGAGCGCACCGTGCGACTGGCAACAGTTCGTAGCAAGGTAAACTCCACCCGGAGCAAGATCAAATAGGCCCTCGCATTGCGCTGCTCGCGTATGGGGGCGGGTAGATTGCTTGAGCCTGTGAGCGATTGCAGGCCTAGACGAATGGTTACCGCCGCGCAAGCGGAACAGAACCCGGCGTATGTGTCAACTCCACCTATATAAAGAACCCATCATTACTTAACGGTAGTGATGGGTTTTTTGCTTTATATTGACGTTAATTATTTAGATTTCCTTAGAATCCATCATCTTGATATGAGCTTGGGTCAAAAATTCCCAAAGCCTATACACAATATGGTGGAGATACGGCGTGAAATCAGTAAACTAAAACGTTAATAGAACATATTATTGCCGAACTAATGGCTCAATCCATTCACTGAGAAGACTATGACAGAAGCATTCAAACATATTTCAGTATTGCTTAACGAATCTATTGACGGACTTGCGATCAAACCTGACGGTACCTATATTGATGGTACTTTTGGCCGTGGTGGTCACAGCCGTACAATCCTGTCTAAACTGGGCGAGAATGGAAGACTCTTTAGTATCGACCGCGATCCACAAGCGATTGCCGAAGCACAAAAGATTGATGACCCTCGTTTTACGATTATTCACGGCCCGTTCTCAGGTATGGCTGAATATGCAGAGCGTTATGACTTAGTCGGTCAAGTGGATGGCGTATTGCTGGATTTAGGTGTCTCTTCACCACAGCTAGATGACGCTGAGCGTGGCTTTAGCTTTATGAAAGATGGCCCGCTTGATATGCGTATGGACCCAACAACCGGCATTCCTGTTTCTCAGTGGTTGGTTGAAGCTGATCTTGATGACATCACATGGGTTATTCGTGAGTTCGGTGAAGACAAACACGCTCGTCGTATCGCGAAAGGCATCATTGCTTATCAAGAGAATGAAGAGAACGAACCGCTAACGCGCACTGGTCAACTGGCTAAGCTTATCTCTGATGTCGCTCCAAAAAGCTTCAAAGAGAAAAAACACCCAGCAACACGTGCTTTCCAAGCATTCCGTATCTACATTAACAGTGAACTAGAAGAGATCGATACAGCACTGAAAGGCGCGGCAAGCATTCTAGCTCCTCAAGGTCGTATCTCTGTTATCAGTTTCCACTCGCTTGAAGACCGTATGGTGAAGCGCTTTATCCGTAAAGAGAGCCAAGGACCGCAAGTACCACATGGCCTGCCACTAACTGAAGAGCAGATCAAAGCGCTAGGCAGTGCCGATCTGAAACCAATTGGTAAAGCAATTAAGCCTTCTAAAGATGAAGTGGATGAGAATACTCGTTCGCGTAGTTCAGTACTACGAATCGCAGAAAAGCTATAGTCAATGAAGACCTCCAAACCCAACTTAGCCAAGATAATCTTTTTTGATTTGATCTCCGTGGGCAAAGTCCCATTGGGGCTTCTTATCTGCATCTTTGCGAGTGCGATGGGGGTCGTTCTTACGACACATGTATCACGTCAGGCGATTACGCAAAAAGACATGGCATTGGTGGAGCGGGAACAACTTGATGATGAGTGGCGAAATTTAATGCTTGAAGAGACGGCGCTAGCAGAACACAGCCGCGTTCAAGCATCGGCAAAAAGAGAGCTAGACATGAAACGTCCAGACTCCGACAAAGAAGTTGTGATCACACTGAAATGACCGGTAAAAAGGAAAAAACACCCGCAAAAACCGTTAATGAATCAACGAAAGAGCGAGTGAAGAGCGAAAAGGATTCGGATCCAATTCTTATTAAATGGCGTTTCAACGTTGTTATTGCTTTCGTGTTTCTAGCCTTTGCTGCACTCGTTGGCCGTGTGGCTTACATCCAAATCATTGAACCCGATAACTTAATTCGCCAGGGCGATCTTCGCTCAGTGCGTGTTAAGGCTATTCCTTCTGCTCGCGGTATTATCTCTGACCGCAATGGCGAGCCGCTTGCTGTGAGTGTTCCCGTTGAAGCAGTATGGGCCGACCCAAAAACGATTTTCGATAAAAATGGCATGGCCCAGATTGATCGTTGGTATGCGTTAGCCGATGTACTTGGCCTACAGCGACAATCGATGATCGATAAGATCTCTAGCAATAAATCCCGTCGATTTATTTATCTACAAAGACAAGTTAGCCCTGCGATGGCTAAGTATATCCGTGAACTTAAGCTGGTGGGTGTGGGCCTAAAAGCGGAATCTCGACGTTACTACCCTGCTGGTGAAGTCAGTGCACACCTTATCGGTGTGACCGGAATTGATGGGCACGGCCTGGAAGGGGTTGAACGCAGTTACGATAAATGGCTTACGGGCGAAGCAGGCAAGCGAACGATTCGTAAAGACCGCTACGGACGCGTTGTCGAAAACATTGCGTTAGAAGAACGCGAAGAAGGCAAACCACTAGAACTCACCATCGATCAACGATTGCAGGCGATAGCCTATCGAGCGATTAAGCAAGCGGTGGCCGATCATAAAGCGACCTCAGGCTCTGCAGTATTACTCGATGTGAAAACGGGCGCTGTGTTAGCCATGGTCAATGCACCATCTTACAACCCGAACAACCGCTCTGATTTACAAAGCTTTAAAATGCGAAACCGCGTGCTGACCGATGCTATGGAGCCCGGCTCAACAGTGAAACCTTTTGTGGTGCTCGCCGCATTAGAAAATGGTACAGCTGATGCGAAATCTATTATTGATACGGGTAATGGCATCATGCAAATTGGAGGTAGCCGAGTACGTGATACCTCTAAAGTGGGCAAGGCTGATTTAGCCTTGATCCTTAAAAAATCAAGTAACATCGGCGTTGCGAAATTAGCGCTTGATATGCCGCTTGAAGCGTTACTTGGTATGTACAGTTCGGTTGGTTTAGGCGAAATGTCTGGGCTAAATCTCGTGGGTGAAACGAGTGGTATTTTTCCTAACCGTCGCCGTTGGTCCAAGTTCGAAATCGCGACGCTATCCTTTGGTTATGGCTTATCTGTGACCCCGCTTCAGTTGGCTCATGCTTACGCAACGTTAGCCAACAAAGGCATGTATGAACCGATTCATATCATTAAAAGCAACGACCAAGATTTCTCAAAGCAGATCATCAAACGTGAAAATGCAGAGATGGTATTGCAAATGTTAGAAGGCGTGACTCAAAAGGGCGGAACTGCAACCAGAGCCGCTGTTCCGGGTTATCGAGTTGCGGCAAAAACGGGTACATCTCGTAAAGCTGCTGCGGGTGGCTATAGTGATGAGTATATTGCTATAACGTCGGGTTTTGCTCCAGTCAGCGATCCAAGAGTCGCTCTGGTTGTCGTAGTCAATGAGCCGCAAGGTGACCTTTACTATGGTGGTTCAGTTGCTGCCCCCGTTTTTTCTGAAATCATGAAGGGTGCACTGCAAATACTCAATGTCCCTGCTGATGAAAACAAGTTTCAAGAATAGAGCCAATCAGGATTCAATATGAGTAATAGCCTCACGCTGTCATCTTTACTTTCTCCTTGGGGGGACTTTAGTTCACTTGAGCTAGATGCGATTGCTGTTGAGCAATTGGAGTTGGATAGCCGTACCATCAAGGAAGGCGATATTTTTGTTGCCATTGTTGGACATGCCATTGATGGTCGTCGCTTTATCGACAAAGCCGTCGCTCAAGGTGCGAAAGCTGTCATTGCACAAGCGAGTGATGACAAAGCTCATGGCTTGGTTGAGTGGTTAAATGCAGTTCCTGTTGTTTATGTCTCTGAGCTAAATTCAATTCTCTCCGAACTGGCTGGCCGAGTTTATTCTTCTCAAGCGACTAAGTTGATTGGTGTTACCGGCACCAATGGCAAAACCACCATCACCCAATTGATTGCTCAGTGGCTTGATTTGGTCGGCCAGCGTTCGGCGGTAATGGGCACCACGGGTAATGGCTTCTTAGATAACCTAAAAACAGCGGCTAATACCACAGGCAGCGCGATTGAAATACAACGTACACTGAGCGAGTTGGCTGAGGAAAGTGCAGTTTATACCGCGATGGAAATCTCTTCTCATGGTTTGGTTCAAGGCCGAGTAAAAGCATTGGATTTTGAGGTTGGTGTGTTCACTAACCTGAGTCGTGATCACCTTGATTACCACGGCACGATGGAAGAGTACGCATTGGCTAAGAAAAGCCTGTTTACTCAACACAAATGCAAACATGCAGTGATCAATGTGGATGATGAAGTCGGCAAAGCGTGGATGTCAGATTTGTCCAATGCAATAGCTGTTTCATTGCTTCCGTTGTCTGGTTACCAACAGTCGGTGTGGGCATCTGATGTCGCCTATGCAGAAACTGGGATTAAGCTCTCTTTCGATGGTAGCTGGGGGCAAGGTGATCTTTCGGTTCCATTGATTGGTCAGTTTAACGCATCAAACGTACTGGTTGCTTTCGCGACTTTGCTTTCATTAGGCATCGACAAGCAAACCTTGGTCGACACCGCGTCTCAGCTTCAACCTGTTATTGGTCGTATGGAACTGTTTCAAGTTCCGAGCAAAGCAAAAGTCGTTGTCGATTACGCGCATACGCCCGATGCGCTAGAAAAAGCATTGGCTGCACTGCGTGTACACTGCTCTGGAAAGCTGTGGGCTATCTTCGGTTGTGGTGGCGATCGCGACACAGGTAAGCGCCCAATGATGGCAGTTACAGCAGAGCAGTTTGCCGACAAAATTATTATTTCAGATGACAACCCTCGCAGCGAAGAGCCTGCACTGATTGTTAAAGACATGCTAGCTGGTTTAAGCGAACCTGAATCTGCATTCGTCGAGCACGACCGCTATCAAGCGGTTAAGTTTGCCCTAGAACAGGCTGGCAGTAATGACATTATTCTTTTGGCTGGTAAAGGCCATGAGGATTACCAAGTATTGAAAGACGAAACGATCCATTACTCAGATCGAGAGTCTGCGCTACAACTTTTAGGTATTTCATAATGATTGATGTATCACTCGAGCAGATTTGTTCAGCGGTGAGCGGTCAGCTGATTGAGGCTGGCAAGTCGAGCAATAGTGTTATTAATGCGGTTTCTACTGACACTCGAACCGTTGAAGAGGGCGCACTGTTTGTTGCTCTTGTTGGCGAGCGCTTTGATGCGCATGACTTTTGTCATCAAGCGGTAGAGGCTAATGCGAGCGCGTTGTTAGTCGAACGAAAACTTGACCTAAATATTACTCAGGTGGTTGTTGAAGACACTAAACTTGCTTTAGGTCAGCTAAGTGCTTGGATCCATAAACAGTGTAACGTGCCAACCATGGCGATTACAGGCAGTTGTGGTAAAACGACGGTTAAAGAGATGGTGGCAAGCATTCTGCAGCAACGTGGCAAGGTGTTGTTTACCGCAGGTAACTTCAATAATGATATTGGAGTGCCATTAACCTTGCTGCGCAGTGAAGCAAATGACGACTATGCCGTGATAGAACTGGGCGCGAACCACATTGGTGAAATTGCCTATACCACGCAGCTTGTGAAACCACAGGTGGCGTTAGTTAATAACGTAGCTGCAGCGCACTTAGAAGGCTTTGGGTCTATCAATGGTGTGAAACAAGCGAAAGGTGAAATCTTTCAGGGGCTTGCTGCTGATGATACTGCTATTGTTAATCTAGAGAGCAACGGTGGTGACTTTTGGAATGACGTGCTTGCAGATAAAAGCGTGCTGACATTTTCAGAAAGCGACAGCAAGGCGGATTATTTTGCCAAGAATATTCGCATCAATGAGCAAGGTGAAGCGTGCTTTGATATGCAGACACCTCAAGGGTCCATATTTGTTGAGCTTGGTATCATCGGTCAACATAACGTAGCGAATGCATTAGCAGCTGCAGCGTTGAGCATCCAATTTGGAGCCTCGCTTGATGAGGTGAAAAATGGTTTAGCGAATCTGATCTCTGTCAAAGGGCGAGTTGAGGTTCAACAATTAAGTCAGAATATCAAACTCATAGATGACAGTTACAACGCCAGCGTGCCAGCAATGAAGGCGGCAGCGAAGCTACTCTCGAGCTTCAAAGGTCAGCGTTGGTTAATTTTAGGTAATATGGCTGAATTAGGCGATGAAAGCCTTGCACTTCACCGTCAAGTCGGTGAATATGCTGCCCCATTCGCTTTTGAGCATGTACTTACTTACGGTGATGATACCAAGGTGATTAGTGAGGTCTGTAATGGTACCCACTTTACAACGCATCAAGCGATGATCGCGCACATAGAGCAGCACCTAAGCTTGCCAGAAAGCGTGTCACATACCTTATTGGTAAAAGGCGCGAATAGTGCAGGAATGAGTAAAATAGCCGCTGCTTTAAAGGAGAACTTTTCATGATAATTTGGCTTGCAGAGCTACTACAGCCACACTTTTCTTTTTTCCGTTTGTTCGAATACTTATCGTTTCGTGCAATCGCGAGTATTTTGACGGCGTTATGTCTGTCACTGTGGATGGGACCTCGTTTAATTGAGCGTCTGCAAATGCTACAAATTGGCCAAGTTGTTCGTAATGACGGCCCTGAATCTCATTTCAGCAAACGTGGCACGCCAACCATGGGCGGTGTGATGATCCTTGCTGCGATCATTATTACGGTATTGATGTGGGCTGATCTCTCGAATCCTTATGTTTGGGCTGTATTAGTTGTACTTGCTGGTTATGGCGCGGTTGGCTTTGTTGATGACTACCGTAAAGTCGTTCGTAAGAACACCGATGGTTTGATCGCTCGCTGGAAGTACTTCTGGCAATCAGCAATTGCGTTAGTCGTGGCGTTTGCTCTGTATGCTCACGGACACGATACTGCAGCAACTCAATTGGTTGTTCCTTTCTTTAAAGATGTGATGCCACAACTTGGTTTACTGTATATCGTACTAACTTACTTTGTTATTGTGGGAACCAGTAACGCGGTAAACCTAACAGACGGTCTAGACGGCTTGGCCATTATGCCAACGGTTATGGTTGCGGCTGGTTTTGCTGTAATTGCTTGGGCGACCGGTAACGTTAACTTTGCGTCATACTTACACATTCCATACATCCCATACACCTCCGAGCTGGTTGTGGTATGTACTGCTATCGTCGGTGCTGGACTTGGTTTTCTATGGTTCAACACTTATCCTGCACAAGTATTCATGGGCGATGTTGGCTCACTAGCGCTTGGTGGTGCTCTGGGTGTGATCGCTGTGTTAGTTCGCCAAGAGTTGGTATTGGTTATCATGGGCGGTGTGTTTGTAATGGAGACCTTGTCAGTGATACTGCAAGTTGGCTCTTACAAATTGCGCGGTCAGCGTATTTTCCGCATGGCACCAATTCACCACCACTATGAACTGAAAGGTTGGCCGGAGCCACGTGTCATCGTGCGTTTTTGGATCATCTCAATGGTATTAGTACTGGTTGGCCTAGCAACGCTGAAAGTTCGTTAATCCTATGTGAGCCTCTTAATTAGAGGCTCTTTAAAACTATTAAGAGCATCTTGTTTAAATGGAACATTGGCAAAATATTCAAAATGTAGTTGTTGTGGGGCTCGGTATTACCGGGCTCTCTGTCGTTAAACATCTCGTAAAATATCAACCTCATACGCATGTGAAGGTAATTGATACGCGAGAGCTACCACCAGGAAAAGAATCTTTGCCTGAATCGGTAGAGCTGCATTCTGGAAGTTGGAATAGCCAATGGTTAGCGGAAGCTGATTTAGTGGTTGCTAACCCAGGTATCGCCTTAGCGACCCCTGAAATACAAGATGTTATTCAAGCGGGTATTCCGGTTGTTGGCGATATTGAACTGTTTGGTTGGGCGGTAGACAAACCCGTCGTGGCAATAACAGGCTCCAATGGCAAGAGTACGGTGACCGATCTAACGGGTGTGCTTGCCAAAGCTGCTGGTCTTAACGTTGGCATTGGTGGCAACATAGGTATTCCTGCCTTGGATCTTCTTGAGCTTGATGCCGACTTGTATGTCCTTGAGCTTTCAAGCTTTCAGCTAGAGACAACATCCAGTCTAAATCTTGTAGCGGCGGCCTTTTTGAACTTGTCAGAAGATCATATGGATCGCTATCAAGGCATGGCCGATTACCGTGACGCTAAATTAAGAATTTTTAATAATGCTCAGTACGCGATCGTAAACCGCGAAGACAAAGAGACTTATCCTGACCACAGTATGCCATTAGTGACATTCGGACTCGATGACCAAGAGTTTGGTGTAGCGACGATTGATGGCACCGAATGGCTAATGGACAACGGTAAGCCTGTACTTCCTAGCCAAGATTTAACATTGGTTGGACGTCATAATGTGGCGAATGCTTTAGTCTCTTTAGCACTGCTTAAGCAAGTCGGTATCGATTACAGCAAAAGTCTTGAAGCTTTGAAAGCCTACAATGGTTTGACGCATCGTTGCCAAGTAGTGGCTGACAAACGCGAAATTAAATGGGTTAACGACTCGAAAGCGACCAACGTAGCCAGTACATTAGCGGCTCTGTCGGGATTAGAATACCAAGGTACTTTGTATCTCTTAGTCGGAGGTGTGGGCAAAGGTGCTGACTTTAGCGAGCTTAACCCCGTGTTGGCGCAACTAGACCGCGTACAACTGTGTTGCTTCGGTGAAGATGCTGCGCAATTTATGCCATTACATCCATCGGCTAAGACGTTTGATACCATGCGTGACATCATCGAGAGTATCTCTGCACAATTGGTGTCGGGTGACATGGTGATGTTGTCTCCTGCATGTGCAAGCTTCGATCAATTTAATAACTTCATGGCGAGAGGTGATGCGTTCACTGAACTTGCTCATGAGTATGCCTAACGTGTTGAAGGACTAACATTCAGTGCAAAGAGTGAAAGAGATTAATCAATCTATTTGGCAATGGCTTAACCGTGCCACACCAGAGGCGCTCTACGATCGTCAGTTGGTATGGATTGCTCTTGGACTGATGCTGACGGGCTTGGTAATGGTAACGTCGGCTTCGTTCCCAATCAGTGCTCGTTTAACCGATCAGCCGTTTCACTTCATGTTCCGCCACGCCATTTTCCTGGTGTTAGCGTTAGGTGTATCCAGCGTAATATTACAAATCCCGATGAAACGCTGGTTTCAATACAGTATGTACCTATTGGGCTTATCCTTCTTTTTGCTAGTGGTGGTGTTAGCCGTCGGTAAGTCGGTTAACGGTGCCTCACGTTGGATTCCTCTCGGGCTGTTTAACTTACAACCTGCTGAAGTCGCTAAGTTATCTCTGTTTATCTTTATGGCGGGCTATTTGGTACGTAAACAGGATGAAGTGAGAAAAACCTTCTTCGGTGGTTTTGGTAAACCGATCATGGTGTTCGGTGCCTTTGCGGTGTTGCTACTTGGCCAGCCCGATTTGGGTACCGTTGTCGTAATGTTGGTTACCTTGTTTGGCATGTTGTTTATCGCAGGTGCTAAGCTGTCACAATTTATAGCCTTAATGGTGGCAGGTATTGCTGCCGTTGTGGGATTGATTGTTATTGAGCCTTATCGTGTTCGACGTGTTACGTCATTCTGGGAACCTTGGAGTGACCCGTTTGGTAGTGGTTATCAGCTAACTCAATCATTGATGGCGTTCGGTCGTGGTGATTGGATGGGGCAAGGGCTTGGTAATTCAATTCAAAAACTCGAGTACCTACCTGAAGCACACACCGATTTTGTTTTTGCTGTACTGGCTGAAGAGTTGGGTTTTGTTGGCGTAACCTTAGTGTTGATGCTGATCTTTAGTTTGGTTTTTAAAGCTATTTTTATTGGCAAAAAAGCTTTCGAAAACGACCAAGTGTTCAGCGGTTATCTGGCGTTTGGCATTGGTATTTGGTTTGCTTTTCAGACGCTTGTTAATGTAGGTGCCGCTTCAGGTATTGTTCCGACCAAAGGTCTAACCTTACCGCTGATCAGTTACGGAGGTTCAAGCCTTATCGTGATGTCAGTAGCGGTTTCTATGCTGCTGCGTATCGATCATGAATGCCGAGTTCAACAAAAAGAACAAGCCGACAATCAAAACGAATTAGTAGAATAAGAATCTAACGTTATGAAACAAAACAAAAAACTTTTAGTGATGGCTGGTGGTACTGGCGGTCACGTTTTCCCTGGATTAGCGGTGGCGAAAAAGCTTCAGCAACAAGGTTGGGAAATTCGCTGGTTAGGAACGGCGGACCGAATGGAAGCGGAACTGGTGCCAAAGCATGGTATTGAGATCGACTTCATTAAGGTGAAAGGCCTGCGTGGTCAAGGCATTAGCAAGCTAATTAAAGCGCCGTTCCAGATTATTAATGCCATACTTCAAGCCAGACGACATATTAAAGCATGGCAACCTGATGTGGTGCTTGGCATGGGTGGTTACGTCAGTGGCCCGGGGGGTATCGCGGCTTGGTTATCTGGTATTCCAGTGGTTCTACATGAACAAAATGCAGTGGCAGGTTTAACCAACCAATGGCTGTCTAAGATTGCTAAAAAGGTTTTCCAAGCTTTTCCTGGTGCGTTTTCTACCGCAGAAGTGGTGGGTAACCCAGTACGCGAAGATGTTGTTGCCTTAGCGGAACCCGAGCAACGCATGGCTGAGCGTGATGGTGACATCCGCATCTTGGTTATGGGCGGTAGTCAGGGCGCAAAAATCCTGAACGATACCTTGCCAGTAACGATGGCGCAGCTTGGTGAAGGCTTCACTGTGGTGCATCAAGCAGGTAAGAACAATCAACAGCAAGTGATTGAACAATACAAATCACATTCTGTAGATAATGTTCAAGTGACTGAATTTATTGATGATGTGGCGCAAGCTTATGAGTGGGCAGATCTATTAGTGTGTCGCTCTGGTGCATTAACCGTATCTGAAGTGTCTGCTGCTGGTGTAGGTTCTATTTTCGTTCCGTTTATGCACAAAGACAGACAACAAGCGTTGAATGCCGATCATTTAGTAGAATGTGGCGCGGCGTTAATGATTGAACAGCCTCAACTAACGGCTGATAAACTCGCGAACACTATCGCGCAGCTTGATAGAAATGAATTAAAAATGATGGCAACAAAAGCTCGTCAAGCCGCCAAGCTTGATGCTGATGTGACTGTCGCTGAAGCGATCAAAGCTTTAGCAAAATAATGAGATTGAATTGATGACGATTGAACATACCCAATACTTAGCGCAAATCCGTGCAATGGTGCCAGAGATGCGCCGTGTTAAATCTATCCACTTCATTGGTATTGGTGGTGCCGGAATGAGCGGGATTGCTGAAGTCTTGCTTAATGAAGGCTACCAGATCACAGGTTCTGATATTGCTCAAAACCCAGTGACAGAACGCTTAGTTAGCAAGGGGGCTACTGTTTACGTTGGTCACCAAGCAAGTAACGTTGCCGATGCAAGTGTTGTGGTGGTTTCAACCGCTATCAACGAAGAAAACCCAGAAATTATTGCTGCTCGTGAAGCGCGCACACCGATCGTACGTCGTGCTGAAATGCTGGCTGAGCTGATGCGTTTTCGTCACGGCATTGCTGTGGCAGGTACACACGGTAAAACAACCACGACTGCGCTAGTGACACAGATTTACTCTGAAGCAGGCCTAGATCCAACCTTCGTAAACGGTGGTTTGGTGAAAAGTGCAGGTACTAACGCACGTTTAGGTTCGAGCCGTATTCTTATCGCTGAAGCTGATGAAAGTGATGCGTCATTCTTACATCTGCAACCAATGGTTAGTATCGTCACTAACATTGAAGCGGATCATATGGACACTTACGGCGGCGATTTTGAAACGCTGAAGCAGACGTTTATTGATTTCTTACATAACCTGCCATTCTACGGCCAGGCTGTGATGTGTGTTGATGATCCTGTAGTGCGTGAGCTTATACCTCAGGTTAGCCGCCAAGTGATTACTTACGGCTTCTCAGAAGATGCTGATATCCGTATTGAAAACTACGTACAAGAAGGTCAGCAAGGCAAATTCACGGTGGTACGTGAAGGTAAAGCTAACCTTGATATTACGCTAAACATTCCGGGTCGTCACAATGCATTGAATGCATCCGCTGCGATTGCTGTTGCAACAGAAGATGACATCAGCGATGAAGCGATTCTAAAAGCGATGGCGGGAACCGAAGGCACGGGTCGTCGTTTCGATCACCTAGGTGAGTACGAAACAGGTAAAGGTGTTGCAATGCTGGTTGATGATTACGGTCATCACCCAACCGAAGTGGACGTAACCATTCAAGCTGCACGAAGTGGCTGGACTGATAAACGTCTTGTTATGATCTTCCAACCGCACCGTTATAGCCGTACTCGCGATCTGTATGATGATTTTGCGAACGTTCTTGAACAAGTTGATGTCCTAATTCTGTTAGATGTTTATTCTGCAGGTGAGAAACCTATTGCAGGGGCTGACGGGCGTTCATTAAGTCGAACTATTCGCGGGCGTGGTAAGATAGATCCAATCTTTGTTGCCGATATCAACGCACTGCCATCGGCTTTAGCCAACGTAATTCAAGGCGGTGACCTTGTTTTAACGCAGGGTGCGGGCGACGTTGGCCGTGTAGCGAAGCAGTTGGAATCATTGCAGTTAGACATTAATAAGATGCAGAACGCGTAACAGAATACTGTCTACAGACTGTGGTCAATCGCTCACTTCTTGCGATTGACCTAAAATTGACCAAAAATCTTATTATCAACGTTTGATAGTTTAGTTTTGCTCAGTATAATTCATAGGTTAAAGTAAGTGCTTTTACCTCTATTACGAAGATAGGGAATAGAATTGCGAACCAACGACAGGGAATGCGGGCTTTGGTAGAAAGTACTTTTAGCGAAAACCGCCACCTATTCAGTTTACCGTCGCTCAAGAAACACGCCTTAGGCGGGTCTTTTTTTGTCATGGTATTGCTATTCATTGGATTTCTTTTCTATACCACACTGACTTGGATGTGGGACGATCAGCGATTGCCTCTCTCTAAAATAGTACTGCAAGGCGACTTAACTTATGTAACCGCTGGTGATGTTCAACATGCCTTTAGCGAGCTAGAGCATATTGGAACATTCATGTCTCAAGATATTGGCGTGTTGCAACACAGTTTAGAAGCGTTGCCTTGGGTTTCTGTTGTCTCGATTCGTAAGCAGTGGCCAGACACAATAAAAGTATTTTTGACTGAGTATCATGCAGCAGCTATCTGGAATGGCAATATGCTGTTGAATGAAGATGGTCAGGTGTTTAATGGTGATATTGGCCTTTTGAAGGGTGATAGAGTTAAACTTTACGGTCCAGATGGCACTAGCCAACAAGTGATTGAAAAGTGGCGACAGATAACGCCTTTAATTAACAGCCTAGGGTTAACCGTTACCTCGCTCGTTCTCAATGAGCGTCGCGCCTGGCAAATCATTCTAGACAACGGTATTCGTTTAGAATTAGGTAAAGATTTTTTAGATGAGCGTGTTGAGCGCTTTATTTCGCTTTACAACGAATTAGGTAGTAAGGCGAATCAAGTGAGCTACATCGACCTCAGGTACGATACGGGAGCCGCTGTAGGCTGGTTTCCAGAGCAAGAGTTAGAAGAGAGTACAGATGACTAAGACCGCAGATGACAACATAATCGTTGGTCTTGATATAGGCACTGCGACCATATCAGCTCTAGTTGGTGAAATATTGCCTGATGGTCAAATCAATATCATTGGTTCTGGGCAAAGCCCATCCAGAGGTATGGATAAAGGTGGTGTAAACGACCTAGAGTCGGTAGTTAAGTCGGTTCAGCGAGCTATTGATCAAGCAGAGTTGATGGCGGAATGCCAAATCAGCAATGTATTTATCTCGCTATCGGGTAAACATATCGCAAGCCGAATTGAAAAAGGCATGGGCACTATCTCTGATGAAGAAGTGTCTCAAGACGATATGGATCGAGCGATCCATACCGCGAAATCAATTAAAATAGGTGATGAGCAGAGAATTCTGCACGTGATCCCACAAGAATTTACCATTGATTATCAAGAAGGGATTAAGAACCCTCTTGGTTTATCTGGTGTTCGAATGGAAGTCAGTGTTCACCTAATTTCTTGCCATAGCGACATGGCGAGAAACATTATTAAAGCTGTTGAACGATGTGGTCTCACTGTAGAACAAATCGTGTTTTCAGGACTTGCCTCAAGTAATGCGGTCATTACTGACGACGAGAGAGAGCTTGGAGTCTGTGTTGTTGATATTGGTGCTGGTACGATGGATATTTCCATTTGGACTGGCGGCGCACTGCGACACACAGAAGTCTTTTCCTACGCAGGAAATGCAGTAACCAGTGATATTGCCTTCGCTTTTGGCACGCCAGTGAGCGATGCTGAAGAGATAAAAGTAAAGCATGGTTGCGCTCTGAGTGAACTCGTAAGCAAGGATGATTCTGTTAACGTCCCTAGTGTAGGTGGCCGTCCATCGAGAAGTTTGCAAAGACAAACTTTGTCGGAAGTGATTGAACCACGTTACACTGAACTTATGGGGCTCGTTAACCAAACTATTGATACGGTTCAATTACAGCTACGAGATGAAGGTATTAAACACCACCTTGCAGCTGGCGTCGTTCTCACTGGTGGAGCGGCACAAATTGACGGATTGGTAGAGTGTGCGGAACGTGTTTTCCGCAATCAAGTTCGAGTTGGTAAGCCGTTAGAAGTTAGTGGTTTAACCGACTATGTTAAAGAGCCGTATCATTCTACGGCGGTTGGTTTACTTCATTACGCAAGAGATTGTCAGATCAGCGATGAAGGTGATTACAGCGAACCTAAGCGTTCAGCACCTTCTATGTCTGGTTTATTTGGTAAATTGCGTAATTGGATACAAAAAGAGTTTTAACCTGAGTTGCAGGAAAAAACGGAGATAACACATGTTTGAACCGATGATGGAAATGTCTGACGATGCAGTAATTAAAGTCGTTGGAGTTGGTGGCGGTGGCGGTAACGCTGTTGAGCACATGGTACGTGAATCAATCGAAGGTGTAGAATTCATCAGTGTTAACACTGATGCACAAGCACTTCGTAAAACAAGCGTTAGCAGCGTGATCCAAATTGGTGGTGATATCACTAAAGGTTTGGGCGCTGGTGCAAACCCACAAGTAGGCCGTGATGCAGCTCTCGAAGATCGAGAAAGAATTAAAGAAGTTCTAACTGGCGCCGATATGGTATTTATCGCAGCTGGTATGGGCGGTGGTACGGGTACAGGTGCTGCTCCAGTTATTGCTGAAGTTGCGAAAGAGCTGGGTGTGCTAACGGTTGCTGTTGTAACTAAGCCATTTAGCTTCGAAGGCAAAAAGCGTTTAGCGTTTGCTGAGCAAGGTATCGAAGAGCTGTCTAAGCATGTGGATTCTTTAATTACGATTCCAAATGAAAAGCTACTTAAGGTACTTGGCCGCGGCGTCACTCTGCTAGAAGCTTTCGCAAGTGCAAATGATGTACTTAAAAATGCTGTACAAGGTATCGCTGAGCTAATTACTCGCCCAGGTATGATTAACGTCGATTTCGCGGATGTTCGCACCGTAATGTCAGAGATGGGTCATGCAATGATGGGTAGCGGTATCGCAAAAGGCGAAGACCGTGCTGAAGAAGCTGCTGAAACGGCAATTTCTAGCCCACTACTAGAAGACATCGACCTAGCTGGTGCTCGTGGCGTTCTTGTGAACATCACAGCAGGCCTAGATATGCGCTTAGATGAATTCGAAACAGTAGGTAATACAGTTAAGGCATTCGCATCTGATAACGCAACAGTTGTGATTGGTACTTCTCTAGACCCTGATATGACGGATGAAATCCGTGTAACTGTTGTAGCAACAGGTATCGGCACAGAGAAAAAACCAGACATTACATTAGTTGCTGGTGGTAAAGCTAAGGTTGCACCAACTCCTCAACCACAGGTCGCGGCTCAAACTGCACCAAAAGTGGAAGATAAAGTGGCACAACCATTGCAAGAAAAAACTGAGGTAAAACCTCAAGTTAAGCCGCAGCCAACAACGTCACCTGTTTCTTCAGGTACAGGCGCTAGCCAAAGTGCAGCACCTAAAGCTGAGAAAGAGAGTGGATACTTAGATATTCCGGCATTCTTACGACGTCAGGCTGATTAACAAATACCCAAAGTTTGACTATCGTCGAATTAATGGTAAAATTCGCGGTCGGTAAATACTGACCGTGATTTGTAGCACTGATAACGAGGCAAGCAGATGATCAGACAACGTACTCTGAAAGAAATTGTGAAAACAACTGGTGTGGGTCTCCACTCTGGTCGTAAAGTCACACTTACTCTTCGCCCGGCAGCTGCAAATACAGGTATTGTTTATCGTCGTACAGATGTAAATCCACCTGTAGATTTCCCAGCTGATCCAGCGTCAGTTCGTGACACTATGTTATGTACTGCTCTTGTTAATGACGAAGGCGTACGTATCTCTACAGTGGAACACCTTAACGCAGCTCTAGCGGGTATGGGTATCGACAACATTATTGTTGAAGTCGATGCACCAGAGATCCCAATTATGGATGGTAGCGCAAGCCCATTCGTATACTTGCTACAGCAAGCGGGTGTAGAAACACTGAATGCAGCGAAACGTTTTATTCGAATCAAAAAGCCAATCCGTTTTGAAGATGGCGATAAGTGGGCAGAGTTTGTGCCATTTAACGGCTTCCGTATGGACTTCGAAATCGAATTCAACCATCCAGCAATTGAATCTGATGAACAGCACCTGTTGTTTGATTTTTCTTCACAAGGCTTTGTGAAAGAAATTTCTCGTGCTCGTACCTTCGGCTTCATGCGTGATATTGAATATCTACAATCACAAAACTTGTGTTTGGGTGGTAGCTTTGATTGCGCAATAGTACTAGACGAATACCGAATTCTTAATGAAGAAGGTCTACGTTTCGAAAACGAGTTCGTAACGCATAAAGTGCTAGATGCGATTGGTGACCTTTACATGTGTGGACACGCTATTATCGGTGAGTTCCGTGCATACAAATCAGGTCACGGCCTAAATAATCAACTACTACGCGCAGTACTTGCTGATGCAGAAGCTTGGGAATGGGCAACATTCGAAGAAGAAGTTGGTTCTCCTGTTGCGTTTGCCGAACCAGGAATGGTTCTAGCGTAATTGTTGTTTACGACAATATAAGATTTTGAAAACCAGGTCATTGACCTGGTTTTTTTGTATCTATTTTCCAGATACAGTGTCGTCAGTATTTAAAAGTTGTCTAGTATTTGGCTACAGTCTGGCTAATCCATCAACAATTAGAAAGAAAAGTACCAAGCACATCAAACAAATGGGGTTATAAATGGTCGTTGGTGTGAAAATTACTTACACTAGAGGGCATTAATTTTAACGAAAGCCTTGAAAACTCTACTCTCAAGTACAATATCAAAGATACTAGATTTATCTCAGTATCCTTGGTTAGTAACTAAAGACTAGTTTATAGCTAGTAGAGACTGACGGCATTTAAAATAGATCGCGGACGATCTGAGAACGAAGAGATTCCAAGCACATGATTACTAAGCTGCTGACAAAGGTAATTGGCAGTCGCAATGACAGAACACTGCGCCGCCTTAGAAAAATTGTAAAAGAAATTAATAACTTCGAACCAACGTTTGAAGCTCTTTCAGACGATGAGCTAAAAGCAAAAACGGTTGAGTTTCGCGAGCGCTTAGATAAAGGTGAATCGTTAGATCAACTTCTACCTGAAGCATTCGCTACGGTACGTGAAGCGTCGAAGCGTGTTTACGGCATGCGTCATTTTGACGTGCAAATGATTGGTGGCATGGTTCTAAATGCTGGCCAAATTGCAGAGATGCGTACTGGTGAAGGTAAGACACTTACCGCAACCCTACCAGCTTATCTAAACGCGCTACCAAGCAAAGGTGTGCACGTAATAACGGTGAACGATTACCTAGCGAAGCGTGATGCGGAAACAAACCGTCCATTATTTGAATTCCTTGGCATGACTGTTGGCGTGAATGTGGCAAACATGGCTCCGCCAGAGAAAAAAGAAGCGTACCAAGCTGACATCCTATACGGAACAAACAACGAGTTTGGTTTTGATTACCTTCGTGACAACATGGCTTTTCGTGCTGAAGACCGAGTTCAACGTGAGCGCTTCTTCGCTGTAGTCGATGAGGTTGACTCAATCTTAATTGATGAAGCTCGTACTCCGTTAATTATCTCTGGCCCAGCTGAAGATAGTTCTGACCTTTATACGCGCATTAACACTCTAATTCCTTCTCTAGAGCGTCAAGATAAAGAAGATTCAGAAGAGTACCGTGGTGAAGGTCACTACACCATGGACGAAAAATCAAAACAGGTTCACCTGACTGAAAACGGTCAAGAATTTGTAGAAGAACTAATGGTCAAAAACGGCTTGATGGAAGAGGGTGACACACTTTACTCTCCAACCAATATCAGCCTATTGCACCATGTGAATGCTGCGCTTCGTGCACACGTATTGTTTGAGAAAAACGTCGACTACATCGTTACTGAAGAAGGCGAAGTGGTTATCGTTGATGAACATACTGGTCGTACTATGCCAGGTCGTCGTTGGTCTGAAGGTTTACACCAAGCTGTTGAAGCTAAAGAAGGTGTGAAGATTCAAAATGAAAACCAAACGCTAGCATCGATCACATTCCAGAATTTCTTCCGTCTGTATGAAAAACTGTCAGGTATGACAGGTACTGCTGATACAGAAGCGTTCGAATTCCAGTCTATCTACGGCCTAGAAACGGTGGTTATCCCAACCAACAAGCCTATGGTTCGTAACGATATGCCAGATGTGGTTTATCGTACTGAAGAAGACAAGTTCAATGCGATCATTGAAGACATCAAAGACCGTGTAGCGGCTGGTCAGCCATCACTGGTTGGTACAGTTTCTATCGAGAAATCTGAACTGCTGTCTAACGCATTGAAAAAATCAAAAATTAAGCACAACGTTCTAAATGCTAAGTTTCATGAAATGGAAGCTGAGATCGTTGCACAAGCTGGTATGCCTGGTGCGGTAACTATCGCAACTAACATGGCCGGTCGTGGTACCGATATCGTGCTAGGTGGTAGCTGGCAGGCACAACTTGAGAAGATAGAGAACCCAACCAAAGAGCAGATCGAGAAGATCAAAGCTGATTGGAGAATCATTCACGATAAAGTACTTGAGTCAGGTGGTCTGCACATCATTGGTACTGAGCGTCATGAATCTCGCCGTATCGATAACCAGCTACGTGGTCGTTCTGGTCGTCAAGGTGATGCGGGTTCTTCTCGTTTCTACCTATCAATGGAAGATTCTCTACTACGTATATTTACGTCTGATCGTATGGCTGGTCTTATCCAAAGTGGTATGGACGAAGGCGAAGCGATTGAATCTAAGATGCTGTCTCGCTCAATTGAAAAAGCACAACGTAAAGTGGAAGGTCGTAACTTCGACATCCGTAAGCAGCTTCTTGAGTACGATGATGTAGCCAATGACCAACGTAAGGTTGTTTATGAGCTACGTGATGAACTGATGAGTTCAGATGACATCAGTGAAATGATCGAACACAACCGTGAAGATGTACTGGCGTCAGTTATTGATGAATACATCGCTCCTCAGTCTCTTGAAGATATGTGGGATATTGCGGGTCTGCAAGATCGTCTGAAGAATGACTTCGATCTAGACTTTGACATTCAAGGTTGGTTAGACGAAGACGACAAGCTTTATGAAGAAGCATTGCGTGAGCGCATTCTTGGTATGGCGGTTGATTCTTACAAACAGAAAGAAGAAGTGGTTGGTGCTCAAGTACTGCGTAACTTCGAGAAGTCTGTGATGCTACAAACGCTAGACGGCCTTTGGAAAGAGCACTTGGCTGCGATGGATCACCTTCGTCAAGGTATCCACTTACGTGGTTATGCTCAGAAGAACCCGAAACAAGAGTATAAGCGCGAGTCGTTTGAACTGTTTGAAGGCCTACTAGATGTACTGAAAACAGACGTTGTGACCATCCTTTCTAAAGTTCGTGTTCAGCAACAAGAAGAAGTTGAAAAGATGGAAGCTCAACGTCAAGCTCAAGCTGAACAAGCGGCGCGTCGTGCACAAGCACAACATGCAACGGCTGAAAACCAGCTAGCTGACGATGAAGCGGATGCGGCATCTCCACAAACGGTAGTACGCGATGAGCGTAAAGTGGGTCGTAACGAACCATGTCCATGTGGAAGTGGTAAGAAGTACAAACAGTGTCACGGTAAAATAGACTAAGTCTGGTGAATCGTTGCTGTAACGGATGATTGTAGTGTCGGAGGTACTCACTTACTAACGTAAGCTCCGTGCCTCCTCCTTGCACTCACCACGTCACAGCTTAGCTTCACACAAACTTATTGATAAAAAGAGTCGCTTAGGCGGCTCTTTTTGTATGTGAAAATAATAAGGTTTCGATAGCGTCATCATCGAGAGTGAGGGACGAGCGAATCGGGGATCTTTCGAACTAACAAAAGAGCAGATTCCCTATCTAATTCGTTCCTCATTGTAGGGAATGACGCTAGGAACATAGAAGGAACACCATCATATGAAAAGAATCCACATTGTAGCGGGCATCATCTTCAATCAAGATAAGTCACAGGTATTTATCACTAAGCGCCCAGACGATAAACACAAAGGCGGTTTTTGGGAATTTCCAGGTGGCAAGGTTGAAGCGGGCGAAACCATCGAACAAGCAATGACTCGTGAGCTTGATGAAGAGATTGGTATTAAGGTGACAGAACAGACTTTGTTTGAACACCTTGAGTTTGACTATACGGATAAGTCACTTAAGTTTGATTTCATCCTTGTGACCGAATTCGAGCAACAGCCTTATGGTAAAGAAGGTCAACAAGGTGAATGGGTCGATCTTGAATCATTGAGTCAATACGCCTTCCCCGAAGCAAACGTGCCAATTTTAGAGCGAGTAATAAAAGAGTTTTCGTAATTGCTAGCCTGAGTTTGAGATTGTTGTTAGTTTAAAGAGATTAATCGATTGAACGTTGCTGCAAGAGATAAGTGGCAACGGTAACCAAAACAATGGAGATATTCGCAGTGGTAAGAATTGCAATTGCAGGAGCAGCTGGCCGTATGGGTCGTAACTTGGTGAAAGCCGCTCACCATAATTCAGAAGCAAGCGTTGGTGCTGGTTCAGAACGTCCAGAATCATCTTTGGTCGGTGTTGACGTCGGCGAGTTATGCGGTGAAGGTCGTTTTGATGTGGCTCTAGTTGATGACCTTTCGAAAGCGATTGAACAGTTTGACGTGATCGTCGACTTTACCGCACCTGTAAGCACATTAGCGAATATTGAACTTTGTAAACGTCACGGTAAAAAACTGATCATCGGCACTACGGGTTTCTCTGAAGAAGAAAAGCAGGTTATCGATGCGGCTTCAAAAGAAATGGCTATCGTAATGGCACCGAACTATAGCGTTGGCGTGAACTTGGTTTTTAAGCTGTTAGAGAAGGCCGCTAAAGTGATGGGCGATTACTGTGATGTTGAAATCGTAGAGGCTCACCACCGTCATAAAGTCGATGCGCCGTCAGGTACTGCGATCGGCATGGGTGAAGCGATCGCTGGTGCGATGGGCAATGAGCTAAACGATGTCGCTGTATGGTCACGCGAAGGCATTACGGGCGAGCGTACAAAAGATGAGATTGGTTTTGCGACAATCCGTGCCGGTGACATCATTGGCGAGCATACCGCAATGTTTGCTGATATTGGTGAGCGCGTTGAAATTACCCATAAAGCCACGGATAGAATGACCTTTGCTAATGGCGCAATCAAGGCAGCTGTTTGGCTAAATGATAAGCCAGCAGGCTTTTATACCATGACAGACGTCCTTGGTTTAAACGATCTGTAAATAGATATTTATGCGCTGGCAATTGCCGGCGCTTTCTTTATTTACCCCTTTTTTCTACTTAAACTCCTCTTGGTCACTTTCTTCTTATTCTCCGATTTTCCTGATTAGAACTGTATTTAGTTGTTGTTTATCACCGCTTGACTCTTATTTTTGATTTAAAGCTTTAAATCTACGTGTTTACTCATTGTATTTATCGATTGCGTTTTGTTGGTGATATTTTTGCCACCTAATGGTGGGTGAAAATGACGGGCGAAAATTAGAAAATCGTAATATTCCTATTAATTGAGTATGAAAGTTGAACTTTTGAAGCTTTGATGGGAGAAATTGAATTAGTTATTACAAATGTTTAATTTCTTTTGCGTTAAATGTTGACACGTATCACGCAGATCACTAAAATACCGCCAATTTGTCTAATTTCCATAAACACGCAGTTTTTGGTGTTGCAGGAAGGTAGATTTGCAAATTAAATCAATTTTAATGCATTTTTATTTCTGGAGGTTGTCTTGAAGAAGTCAGCACTACTCGTCCTAGAAGATGGGACAGTATTTCACGGTGAAGCCATTGGCGCTGTAGGTTCTGCAGTTGGTGAAGTCGTTTTTAATACCTCGATGACGGGGTACCAAGAAATCCTCACTGATCCTTCCTATTCTCAACAAATCGTTACCCTTACTTACCCTCACATTGGCAATACCGGAACCAATTCCGAAGACGAAGAATCTTCTTCAATCCACGCTCAAGGCCTTGTGATTCGCGATCTCCCTCTAATCGCTTCTAACTTCCGTAATGAACAATCTCTTTCTGATTACCTTAAGTCGCAAAACGTTGTTGGTATCGCTGATATCGATACTCGTAAGCTGACGCGTATTCTTCGTGAAAAAGGCGCACAGAACGGTTGTATCGTAGCTGGCTCTTCAGTAAATGATGGAAATTTAGACGAAGCTTTGGCTCTAGCTAAAGCAAAAGAATTCCCTGGCCTGAAAGGTATGGACCTTGCGAAAGAAGTTACAACAAAAGAAGCGTATCAATGGAAACAAGGTTCGTGGACGCTTACGGGTGGACTTCCTGAAGCGAAAGCAGACTCTGAATTGCCATACCACGTTGTTGCTTATGACTTCGGTGCAAAACGAAACATCTTACGAATGCTTGTTGACCGCGGCTGCCGCCTAACGGTTGTTCCTGCTGAAACTTCTGCTGAAGAAGTACTTGCTCTGAACCCAGACGGTGTTTTCCTTTCAAATGGCCCTGGTGACCCAGAACCATGTACTTACGCAATTGAAGCAACAAAAGTGTTCCTAGAAAAAGGTTTACCAATCTTTGGTATCTGTCTAGGTCACCAGATTCTTGCTCTTGCGTCAGGCGCTAAGACAGTGAAAATGAAGTTTGGTCACCACGGTGCAAACCACCCGGTTAAAGATTTAGAACGTGATGTTGTGATGATTACTTCACAAAACCACGGCTTTGCTGCTGACGAAGATACGCTTCCAGAGACATTACGAGCGACTCATAAGTCTCTATTTGATGGTTCTCTACAAGGTATCCACCGTACAGACAAACCAGCATTTAGCTTCCAAGGTCACCCAGAAGCAAGTCCAGGTCCAGAAGATGCGGCGCCGCTATTCGACCACTTCATTGAATTAATTAACCAGTCTGTTGCAAACAAACAAGACAAAGCGTAATCCGGAGTAGTAGATAATGCCAAAACGTACTGACATTAAAAGTGTTCTAATTCTAGGTGCTGGTCCGATTGTTATCGGTCAAGCATGTGAGTTTGATTACTCTGGTGCTCAAGCTTGTAAAGCACTTCGCGAAGAAGGTTACCGAGTTATTCTTGTAAACTCGAACCCAGCGACAATCATGACTGACCCAGACATGGCTGATGCGACTTACATCGAACCTATCCAATGGGAAGTGGTTCGTAACATCATCGCTAAAGAGAAGCCTGATGCAGTTCTACCGACAATGGGCGGCCAAACTGCACTTAACTGTGCGTTAGATTTAGAAAAATACGGCGTACTTGAAGAGTTCGGCGTAGAGATGATTGGCGCAACTGCTGACGCTATCGATAAAGCTGAAGACCGCTCTCGTTTTGATAAAGCAATGAAAGCTATTGGTCTTGAGTGTCCAACGGCTGATACAGCGAAAACGATGGAAGAAGCTTACAAAGTTCAAGAAATGGTTGGTTTCCCTTGTATCATTCGTCCATCGTTTACGATGGGTGGTACAGGCGGTGGTATCGCTTATAACAAAGAAGAATTTGAAGAAATTTGTCGTCGTGGTCTGGATCTTTCTCCAACCAACGAACTTCTAATCGATGAGTCACTTATCGGTTGGAAAGAGTATGAGATGGAAGTGGTTCGCGACAAGAACGACAACTGCATCATCGTATGTGCGATTGAAAACTTTGACCCAATGGGTATTCACACTGGTGACTCGATCACCGTGGCTCCTGCTCAAACGCTAACAGACAAAGAATACCAACTAATGCGTAACGCTTCTCTAGCGGTACTGCGTGAGATTGGTGTTGAAACGGGTGGCTCAAACGTACAGTTTGGTATTAACCCGAAAGATGGCCGTATGGTTATTATCGAGATGAACCCACGTGTATCTCGTTCTTCTGCACTTGCTTCTAAAGCAACAGGTTTCCCAATCGCTAAGATTGCAGCGAAACTGGCTGTTGGCTTTACGCTAGACGAGCTAATGAATGACATCACTGGTGGCGCAACGCCAGCATCATTCGAACCAACAATCGATTACGTAGTAACTAAGATTCCTCGTTTTAACTTCGAGAAGTTTGCAGGTGCTAACGACCGTCTAACGACTCAAATGAAGTCGGTTGGTGAAGTTATGGCTATCGGCCGTAACCAACAAGAATCTCTACAGAAAGCACTTCGCGGTCTAGAAGTTGGCGCAACTGGTTTTGACGAAATGGTCGACCTAGATGCACCTGACGCACTAACGACGATTCGCCATGAGCTTAAAGAAGCTGGTTCTGACCGTATTTGGTACATCGCAGATGCTTTCCGTGCTGGTATGTCAGTTGATGGTGTATTCAACCTAACGCAAATTGACCGTTGGTTCCTAGTTCAAATCGAAGACATCGTAAAACTAGAGCAAGAACTCAAAGCGAAAGGCTTTGCTGGTCTGAATAAAGACGAGCTAATGAAGCTTAAGCGTAAAGGTTTTGCTGATGCTCGCCTATCTAAGATTCTAGGTGTAGCAGAAAGCGAAATCCGTCGTCTACGTGACCAATACGATATTCACCCAGTCTACAAGCGTGTAGATACTTGTGCGGCTGAGTTCTCTTCTGATACGGCTTACATGTACTCATCTTACGATGATGAATGTGAGTCGAACCCAACAGACAAAGAGAAAATCATGATCTTAGGCGGCGGTCCAAACCGTATCGGCCAAGGTATTGAATTCGATTACTGTTGTGTACATGCATCTCTAGCACTACGTGAAGATGGCTACGAAACAATCATGGTTAACTGTAACCCTGAGACAGTTTCGACAGACTATGATACGTCTGACCGTCTGTACTTTGAACCAGTAACTCTGGAAGACGTACTAGCAATCGTTCGTGTTGAGAAGCCAAAAGGCGTTATCGTTCAGTACGGTGGTCAAACACCACTGAAACTGGCTCGTGAGCTTGAAGCTGCTGGCGTACCAATCATTGGTACTAGCCCAGACGCAATCGACCGTGCAGAAGACCGTGAGCGTTTCCAAGTTGCTGTTGACCGTCTTGGTCTTCTACAACCAGAAAACGCGACAGTAACAACAATGGATCAAGCGGTAGAGAAATCTCGCGAAATCGGCTTCCCACTGGTTGTTCGTCCTTCTTATGTTCTTGGTGGTCGAGCGATGGAAATCGTATACGACGAGCAAGACTTACGCCGCTACTTCAACGAAGCAGTTAGCGTTTCAAACGAATCTCCAGTACTACTTGATAGCTTCCTAGACGATGCTGTTGAAGTGGACGTTGATGCGATTTGTGACGGTGAGCGTGTTGTTATTGCGGGTATCATGGAGCATATCGAGCAAGCGGGTGTTCACTCAGGTGACTCAGCATGTTCTCTTCCGGCTTACACGTTAAGCCAAGAAATCCAAGACGTAATGCGTGAGCAAGTTGAAAAGCTAGCGTTCGAGTTGGGTGTTCGTGGTCTAATGAATACGCAGTTTGCTGTTAAGAACAACCAAGTGTACCTAATCGAGGTTAACCCTCGTGCAGCACGTACAGTGCCGTTCGTATCGAAAGCAACAGGCGCAGCAGTCGCTAAGATTGCAGCTCGTGTGATGGCAGGTCAATCGTTAGAGTCTCAAGGCTTTACGAAAGAAATCATCCCACCTTACTACTCAGTGAAAGAGGTTGTTCTTCCGTTCAACAAATTCCCTGGTGTTGATCCACTGTTAGGCCCAGAAATGCGCTCTACTGGTGAAGTTATGGGTGTTGGCGCAACGTTTGCTGAAGCATACTCTAAAGCTGAATTGGGTTGTGGTCACATCTACCCTGAAGGTGGTCGTGCATTGCTTTCTGTTCGCGAAGGCGACAAAGAGCGTGTTGTTGACCTAGCATCTAAGCTATCTAAGCTTGGTTACCAGCTAGACGCAACTCACGGTACAGCTGTTATCCTTGGCGAAGCGGGCATTAACCCACGTCTAGTAAACAAGGTACACGAAGGTCGTCCTCACATTCTTGACCGTATCAAGAACAACGAGTACACGTACATCGTGAACACTGCGGCTGGCCGTCAAGCGATTGAAGATTCTAAAGTTCTTCGTCGTGGCGCATTGGCTGAGAAAGTGAACTACACGACTACGCTAAACGCAGCATTCGCGACTTGTATGGCGCACACTGCAGACGCAAAAACGTCAGTAACTTCAGTTCAAGAGCTACACGCACAAGTTAAAGCTTCTCTAGCTTAATAGACTAACGCGTATCGCTGTTAAGCGGATATAAATGCTCAAAGCCCACTCTTGAACTGACCCCCAATAGTTGGACACCAATTATTGGGGGTCTTTTTATGTCCAAA
>NZ_JBFSTC010000041.1:0-41331 GCF_041466605.1 Vibrio sp. 10N.247.310.17
TTAGTAAGACTCGCTACACTGTGCGATCTAAACACCTTAAATGATAGGTGTTGGCCTAAATGGCGGTCTTTTTCTAGCAAGAAGCTGTGGAGGGAGTCTCATCTATAGCTCTTAATTTCTTCGTATCTCGTTACCGGATCTCGAATCTGCTTTAATCCTTCATCTGCTCTTTAGCTTGCTTCTCAATCGCCTTCACCATGCCTTTAAAGATAAATAGGTGAGCTGGCATCATCGCGAACCAATACAGTAAGCCTAAAAAGCCTTTTGGATGCCACCAAGCTGAAATGTTCAGTTCACGAGAATCACCGTGGTCAGATACGGTAATTTCGAGTCTCCCCAAACCGGGACCTTTCATACCGAAAAGCAGAGATAGAAACTGGTTCTCTTCACAGCGAATAACCTTCCAAGAGTCAATCTTGTCACCGACTTTTAGGTTAGAGCCTTCTGGCATTTGTCGAACCGGTACACCACCGCCAAAGAGAAGATCTAACCATTCGCGTGTGCGCCATAGAGCATTAGCAAAGAAGTAACCTTGCTTCGGGCTTCCTATTTGCTGAGCGACCTGCCAAAGGGATTCTAAAGATGCGCTTGAGGTGATACTTGCGCCTGTTTTCTTAGGATAATAGCCGTACCCAGCTTGCCAGCGTTTGAAGGCGGTCTTATCAAAGCCCCAAACATTACTTTTCACGAAGTTTCCTTCAGCGTGAATCGCTTGCTCAACCATATTTTCGAACGAGATAAGCTTCTGAGGGTACTTTTCTCTAATGATGGTCGAACTGGCAATAAAGTCATGCTTTAAGCCCGCGAGAAGCGCTCTGCCTATGTTAGACGGAACAGAAGTCACCACGCCCAACCAATAAGACGCCATTGAAGGTGTGAGGAGTGACGTCGCCCAAAGCCTGAGTGGGCGATCGGCAGTTTTTGCAATGTGAGCAAATTGATTTCGATAAGAGACAATGTCTGGCCCGCCAACTTCGAAGGTTTGGCTTTCGCTAGGCGTGTTCTGTGCGAGTTTTAGCAGATAGTAGTTCAGGTTCTGCAAGGCAATAGGGTTGGCTTTAGAGTCGACCCATTTGGGCGCAATCATGATAGGTAAGTTGTACACGAAGTCTCGCATGATCTCGAACGCTGCAGAGCCTGGACCGATGATCACGCCTGCTTGCAGTTCAGTGACGGGGACTGGCCCTTTACGAAGCAGTTTTCCGGTTTTCTTTCTTGCTTGAAGGTGTTCTGAATCACCCGTTTGCGGTTGAAGCGAACTCAGGTAGATGACGTGTTGATTCTTTGGCCCAAGAGCCGAAACAAAGTTACGTGCTAGGTTCAATTCGTAGTCAATAAAATCGTGGCCTTCAGCCATTCCATGGACGAGAAAGAAAATAAGGTCAAAGTCAGGGACGAGCGCTTGAGTCGCAGCTTGATCTGCAAGATCAAGATACACGAGCGATAGGTTATCGTGAGGCTCTGTTCGTGCTTTTAAATAGTCGATATGCCTTGCTGCAGCTGTGACTTGATAGCCTTGCTCAAGCAAGAGAGGGAGGAGCTGCGAACCAACGTATCCAGAAGCGCCTAAAACCAGTACTTTCTTCATTGTTACTCCATTTATCTCTGTGGTTAAAAACCGAACATTGATATAATAGCGTGATATTTATCTGTATTCATCAATACGTTCCGTTTAGGTATCTCTATGTTGCTCTCTTCAATTATTCATCACACTCGAGGTGATTTTGTTCGTAGGCTTATTGCGATTGCTTTGCCTATTACTTTGCAGAGCATTATGTTTTCAAGCCGAGGCTTAGTGGATGTGTTGATGTTAGGTCAGCTTGGTGAAGCGGATATTGCGGCGGTGGGTGTTGCGAGCCGTGCCATGTTTGTGACGACCATTATGCTGGTGGGTGTCACCACGGGTGGTGCACTTCTTACTGCTCAATATTGGGGCGCAGGTAACAAACAAGGTGTGCGAGAAAGTACCGCGCTTACATGGTTGGTTTCGACACTATTTGCGTTACTAACCATTGTTTTCTTCGTTTCATTTCCCGCACAAATCATGGGTGTGACGACTGACTCCCAAGAAGTGATCAACCTTGGTGTTGAATACATTGTTATCACGTCGTTTAGCATGCTAGCTGTATCGTGCGTTAGCAGTATGGCTGTAGGTTTGAGAGCGATGCACAAACCCGGGCTAAGCACCTTCTTCAGCGGTATCGGCATCCTGTCTAACGTGTTCTTAAACTGGGTGCTGATCTTCGGTAACTTAGGCTTTCCTGCGCTTGGAATCAAAGGTGCGGCGATTGCGACGGTACTGAGTGGTGCGATTGAAGTGGCAACTTTGTTTGGTTATCTCTATTTCTCTAAGCATTTATTAGCTTTTAAATTCTGCGATATAAAAGCAGCAGCTTCGATTGAAAAAGTGGTTCGCTTCTTAAAGTTATCGCTGCCGACGACGTTTAACTTTTTGGCATGGGCGGGTGGCTTGTTTGCTTACCACGCGATCATGGGGCAATCGGGTGTCCAAGGTCTGGCTGCACTTTCAGTGATGACGCCGGTTGAATCTATCTCACTGAGTTTACTGATTGGCCTTTCGAATGCGGCAGCCGTTCTGGTGGGTAATCAACTTGGCGCAAAGAATAATGAAGCGGTTTATTACCAAGCGTTAGGCTTAACGATTTTGTGTTTCTTGACCAGTATCGTGGTCGCGATTTTTCTTTACTTCGTACAAACGCCAATACTGAATGCTTTTAGTGCACTGACGGAAGAAACCAGAGCCCTCTCAGAAAAGTTCATTCTAATTTTAAGCGTGGGTATTGTTATCCGATCGGTACCGCTGACTGTCATTGTTGGTGTGTTGAGAGCGGGCGGTGATGTGAAGTTCTGCCTTTATCAAGACCTGATTGCCCAATGGGTGATCGGTATTCCGCTCGCCGCGATTGCTGCTATCTATCTGAAGTTTCCACCTGAGTGGATATATCTGCTTTTCCTCACTGAAGAAGTGCTTAAGTGGGGTGGGTCGCTCTACCGCATGAAAACAAGAAAATGGATTAAAAACTTGATAGGAAATTGAAGTAGAGCGCATCAACCCCATCACTTTATCGTTGGTGTGTGATCTATCTTTCAAAATACTTCCTCCTAACAGGGAATTAGTGTAGATTCTCATTCCAAATTCTAACTAATGTGAGCTGTTTAATGTTAAAGCTGTCAGACCTGTGTAAAGGCTATGTCGATGGGGGGGAGTTTCACCCTGTTTTGCAAGGTGCTGAATTAACATTAAACCAAGGTGATCAGCTGGCATTAATGGGAGAAAGTGGCTCTGGTAAGAGTACTTTGCTGAATCTTATCGCGGGTTTAGACCTCGCCGATTCAGGTGAAATCGCTTTCCCTCACTTCGATATGCACGACTCGACCGAGCGTGACCGCACCGCTTATCGTAGAAACAACATCGGTCATATCTTCCAGCAATTCAACTTGCTACCAACGCTTAACATTGCCGACAACATCCGTTTTTGCCGCCAGTTAAAAGGTTTACCTGAAGATAAGGGGCTCTGGAGACAGATTCTTTCTGCTTTAGACCTGATGCCTTTGCTTGGTCGTTACCCTGAAGAAGCGTCTGGTGGCCAGCAACAACGTGCTGCGATTGCTCGTGCCTTGTATATGGAACCGAAAATTTTGTTGGCCGATGAACCAACGGGAAGCCTTGATGAGCGCAATGCGGAAGCTGTGATGCGTTTGCTGACCTCTTTGGCCCGCCAATTAGAATGTACATTATTGCTGGTGACACACAGTGAGAAAGTTGCATTGCATATGGATGGCAGAATTCGCCTACAAGGAGGGCAACTGCATGTTATGGCCCGTAGTTAAAGCGCTACTTGGTCACTATCGACGTTACCCACTTCAGATTATCTTGGTATGGCTTGGTTTAACCCTAGGCGTATCACTTTTGGTTGGTGTTACCGCTATCAACCAACACGCCAAGCAAAGTTATACGCATGGCGAAAAACTCTTTTCGAATCCTCTTCCTTACCGTATTCGACCGAAACATAACGCGAATAAAATCCCGCAAGGTTTTTACATTCAGCTTCGTCGTGAAGGCTTTCAGCAGTGTTCTCCTTTTGACCACCATAGTATCACTGATGAAAATGGTGCAAACTTTATGCTTATTGGCATAGACCCTGTTTCTATGCTTCAGCTTCAGCCTGGTGCTGCCCTAAAAGAACTCACCACGTTAGATCTCATGAAACCACCATATCCGATCCTAGTGAGTGATGATCTTGCTGAACATATGGAATGGAAGGATGGGGACTACATTCCACTGATGGATGGTTCAGAGCTAGGTCCTGTGGTAGTTGACCAAAATAACCTGATTAATGGTACAAGGTTGATTGCGGATATATCTTTGCTCCGAATGCTTAAACGCAGTGCAGGGCTTTCCGTGATTGCGTGTTCAGACATGTCTCCTGAGAAGTTTGAACGTCTTAAAAACATGTTGCCCAATGGTTTGACAATCTCTCGCAGCTCTAAAGCTGAGCTTGAGTCATTGACTAGCGCTTTTCACTTAAATCTAAAAGCGATGGGCATGCTGTCGTTTGTCGTTGGCTTGTTTATTTTCTACCAAGCGATGTCGCTGTCTTTCATTCAGCGACAACCACTCGTCGGAATCTTGAGACAAACAGGTGTGTCTGGTTGGCAACTGACTAAAGCGCTTTGCTTAGAGTTATTGTTATTGGTTCTACTGAGCTGGATCTGCGGCAATGTATTCGGTGTCATGTTGGCAAACCAACTGTTACCTGCCGTTTCTTCGAGTTTAGGTGATCTTTACGATGCGAATGTGGGCTTAACCCTTAGCTGGAGTTGGCGTTGGAGTGGCTATAGCTTATTAATGGCGTTGCTTGGTGCATTCCTAGCGTGTGCATGGCCATTGGTTCGTTTGCTGAGGTCGCAACCGATTCGTTTGTCATCTCGTTTATCTTTGATGCGTTTTGCTGGCACTGAGTTTACTTGGCAAGCATTGATTGGTTGTGGTTTCTTGGTTGCAGCTGTCGCTGTGTATCAAGCCCCACAAACGCAAGAATCTGGTTTTGCGATTATTGCCCTGATGCTCGTCAGTGTGGCTTTGTTTACGCCTTTCTTGATGTGGAAGCTGTTCAACAGTTTGTCTTATTCACTGCGTTGGGTTCGTGCTCGCTGGTTCTTTGCGGATGCCGCTTCAAGCATGAGTTATCGTGGTGTGGCGACAATGGCGTTCATGCTAGCGTTAACAGCGAATATTGGTGTAGAAACCATGGTGGGTAGCTTTAGGGATACCACCGATAAATGGCTAACACAGCGTTTGGCTGCAGACCTGTACATTTACCCAACCAACAACGCCGCTGCACGTATGAGTAATTGGCTGTCAGAACAGCCTGAAGTCGATTCAGTTTGGTGGCGTTGGGAGAAAGATGTCGCTTCCCCTGTCGGAAGTACCCAGGTGGTCAGTACTGGTCCTTCTGAAGGCGAATTAGAAGCGCTGACGATCAAGTTAGGTATTCCGAATTACTGGTACCACCTGCATCATTCGAAAGGTGTGTTGATCAGTGAATCGATGTCTCTCAAGTTAGGGATTCGCCCAGGCGACTATATAGACCTTTATGACAGTCTTGGCTCTGGTTGGCAGGTTGTCGGTGTTTATTACGATTATGGCAACCCTTACCATCAAGTCATGATGTCACATCGAAACTGGCTATCTGGGTTTGCTGGACGCGGAAATGTCGGTTTAGGCGTCATACTCAAAGATGATGTCAATTCCGTAGGACTTCGAAGTCGATTGGAAAGCGTATTCAGGCTTGGATCTGAGCGTATTTTTGATAATAACAATATTCACAGTCAGGCGATGAGAGTGTTTGATAGAACATTCGCGATAGCTGATACATTGGGTAACATCACTTTGGTCATCGCGGTCTTCGGCATCTTTTTCGCGACGGTTGCGGGTGAAGTGTCTCGACAAAGGCATATTTCATTGCAACGTTGCTTAGGGGTCTCGGCAAAAGAGCTGATTTTTACAGGCAGCTTGCAGTTGTTTGTGTTCGGACTTATTTCTTCCTTGATTGCTATCCCGCTCGGATTGGCGTTAGCCAGCTTGATCGTCGATATTGTCATTAAGCAGTCTTTTGGGTGGTCACTCGAATTACAAGTGATTCCTTGGGACTATTTGCAGACATTTGCGTGGGCCATGGCAGCATTAATGTTAGCTGGTGCATTGCCAGTGATGAGAATGATTCGGAACACACCGATGAAATCACTGAGGGATGCGCTTTAATATGCTTCAACGAAATGGCTCAAAAAAACTCAGACACCGATTTGTTTCTGCTCTATTACTGATTGGTTTCTTTGGCACTATTTTAGGTGTCTGGGCTTACTATTCCTATTTTGTCGATGTTGGCGATAAGGGCGAGAATGAGGTTAATTCAGTACTTGTCAGTGAGCACTTCAATGTGTTTGAACCTGTATTGCCAGACCGAGGCGTTTCGTTGCCTCGTGATTTCCAGTTCCACCCAGAATTCCAGCATGAGTGGTGGCATTATTTTGCGTCTCTAAAAGGGGATGATGGGAAAAAGTACTCGGTACAGTGGAGCTTCTTTCGTATAGCAACTGACGAGAGAGAAACCTGGGGGTGGCAAAGCCCGCAGGTTTATATTTCAAATGTGGTAATTTCGTCTGAATCTAAGGTTTGGAAAGAGCAGCGTTTGGCGCGTGGTGGCATTGGACAGGCGGGAATGACCAGTCATCCGTTTAGAATTTGGATTGATAACTGGAACTGGCGTGCCTTGGGTAACACACCGTTTCCAGGTCGCCTTCAAGTACAAACCGATACGTTTGGCCTTGAACTCGACACTATTGCGAAAGGGCCATACGTGCTCAACGGCGATAACGGCTATCAGAAAAAGCACGACTTATTGCCTGTCGCGTCTTATAACTTCAGCGCTCCGTTTTTATCTTTGAGTGGGGTTTTGAATCTCGACGGTGTAACGAAAGAAGTCGAAGGTACTGCGTGGGTGCATAAAGAGTGGGGCAGTGGTTTACTCGGAGTCGGTCAGCAAGGCTGGGATTGGTTCGTGTTTAATCTCGATGACGGTACTGCACTGAGCATTAACCGCTATCGCCACAATCAACAACTGCCTTATGTTTTTGGAACATTAGCAACTCGTTCTGGCAAAGTGTATCAGCTAACGGACTCCGACATTTCTATCAAGCCATTACAGAATACGACGCTAATGAATGGCAGAAGAATGCCGCTCCAATGGATTATTAACGTGCCACAACACGATATCAATCTCACTACGCGTATCAAACGTAGGGATATGTGGCTGCCTTTTGTCATACCCTATTGGGAAGGGCCAATTATGGCGAGCGGAAGCCATGAAGCAACAGGCTTTATGCAGTTAACTGGCTACTAAAAAACACCTAAGGCTATCATTTGATAGCCTTTTTTTATGTTTGATATTCCGACAACCCTCGAATTATTTGTGCATACAGCCTTGGTGAACTCATCTATACTTAATTCATGGTGCATAACAACATTATGGAATATACGACGTATTGTTTAGTATTTGTAGGAAAAACCGAAGTTAAACATCCGAAGAAGTGATTATCTATCGATAGAGCTTGGATATAAACTCGTGGTTATTCTTTGTTATTCGTTTATTTAAATAATAAATATAAGG
Organism: Vibrio sp. 10N.247.310.17; assembly: GCF_041466605.1. Taxonomy (NCBI): domain Bacteria; kingdom Pseudomonadati; phylum Pseudomonadota; class Gammaproteobacteria; order Vibrionales; family Vibrionaceae; genus Vibrio; species Vibrio sp. 10N.247.310.17. Next base: position 7,692 of record NZ_JBFSTC010000041.1, read on the forward strand.
GCGAAATCATGACCGACGTCATCCGTGACTTCTTTAAATTGGAATCTGCTGGCGGCATCATACTAGTCATCGCTGCGGCGATCGCAATGTTTGTAGCAAACTCACCATTGAACGAAATGTACCAAGGGGTACTGCACAGCTATGTTCTTGGTATGTCTGTATCACACTGGATTAACGATGGCTTAATGGCTGTCTTCTTCCTTCTAATTGGCTTAGAAGTTAAGCGCGAACTGTTAGAAGGCGCATTAAAGTCTAAAGAGACAGCAATCTTCCCAGCTATCGCAGCGGTGGGGGGTATGCTAGCTCCTGCACTTATTTACGTGCTATTCAATTCAAGTAACCCTGAAGCGCTTCAAGGTTGGGCTATCCCAGCGGCAACTGATATCGCTTTCGCATTGGGCATCATGGCTCTTCTTGGTAACCGTGTACCGGTAAGCTTGAAGGTATTCCTACTAGCGTTGGCAATTATCGATGATCTAGGGGTTGTTGTTATCATTGCACTGTTCTACTCAGGCGATCTATCGACGCTTGCACTAACGGTTGGCTTCATTGCAACTGGTGTGCTGTTCATGCTAAACAACAAGCATGTAACGAAGTTGAGTGTTTACCTTATTGTTGGTGCAATTCTGTGGTTCGCAGTATTGAAGTCAGGTGTTCACGCAACATTGGCTGGTGTAGTCATTGGTTTTGCTATCCCACTGAAAGGCAATAAAGGAGAGCGTTCTCCGCTGAAACATCTAGAACATGCTCTGCACCCATACGTCGCTTTTGCAATTTTGCCAATCTTCGCATTTGCAAACGCAGGTATCTCACTAGAAGGCATCTCAATTTCAAACCTTACAGGCATGCTACCGCTTGGTATTGCTATGGGTCTATTGGTTGGTAAGCCTCTGGGTATCTTCCTATTCAGCTGGGGTGCTGTGAAAACGGGCATCGCTAAGCTTCCTGAAGGTGTGAACTTCATGAACATCTTCGCGGTATCTGTGTTGTGTGGTATTGGCTTTACGATGTCTATCTTTATTTCATCGCTAGCATTTGGTCCAACGAACGCAGATTTTGATACGCTTGCTCGATTAGGTATCCTGATGGGCTCAACGACCGCAGCTATTTTAGGTTACTTCCTGCTAAGTATTTCTCTACCGAAAACTAAGCATCAAGAAGTAAAGCTATAATTGGTAGGTAAAAGCATAATCGGTAGTAGGTTCGCTTAAGAGGGAGCCTACTCACTGAGTAACAAGTCAATTTCTGAGTAGCAAGAAGAGTCACAGAATCACCTTTACGATTCATGTGACGACAAAGAACAAAAAGCCGTGATGGGTAACCCTATCACGGCTTTATTGATCTTGAAGCTAAGCTGTATTTGTAAGCGAATTTACCTTACATCTTGCGCTTTCAGTGATGATGTCACGTTACTTTTCTAGTGTGGTAAAAATGGTCCACTCTTCAACGATCTGCTCACTTAACCCAACTACGGTCGCGGTTACCTTACGATTCAGTGCGTGTGAAGTAGGATCGTCACCATCGTTTTCTAAGCGTTCTTCACCATAGCCAACAATTCTCACGCGCTCTGGTTCTATACCATTCGAAAGTAACTCATCTTGTACATTGTTTGCTCGTTTCTTTGACAAGTCTAAGTTGTATTCGTTGGAGCCCACTTTACTGGCGTAACCTTGGATTTCAATTGAAGCGCTTTTGTAGTTTTCAAGAAACTCTGCCATGGTGCTAATTTGGCTAGAAAATATTGGGTTTACTTCAAATGAGTCATGAGCAAAGAGTATTTTCAGCTGTCGTACTTCTTCTGCTCGAATTGTTTCACCACAGCCATCATTGTCGACTTGTGATGTTTCTGGTGTACCAGGGCAGGTATCTCGCGCGTTTACTACACCATCTTTATCATCGTCTTGTAGATCGGCAATTTGTTCAGCTTCGGGCGTCTCGATGTAGGTTTCTCGCTGCTGATTGGAGCAGGCAAATAAAGTCATCGTTAATACGGGAAGTAATAAGTAAGTTATTTTCATCATTAATACTCCACGGCCGTTGTCCACTCTTCCGGTATATCAACCAGCAGAGCATTCAATAAAGAACCTGTAGCGTTCATCACTCGGTATTTAGCGTACTGCTCCGAATAATGGGCATCCAGATAATCTTTGCGTGCTTCAAACAGTTCGTTCTCAGTATTGAGCAGGTCAAGCAGAGTACGTTTACCTATTCGGTATTGTTTTTCATAGGCGATAACGGTTTCTGAAGCTGAATCAACATGGTCGGACAAAAAGTTTTTCTGTTGCAGTGTGAGATCTAAGGCGCTCCATGAGAGGCGAAGTCCTTCTTCGACTTGGCGATAAGCACGATCTCTAAGATCTTTCGCCTTATTGAGTTGGTAAGCAGAAGCTTCTGAATTGGCGCTGTCTGTACCACCATTGTACAAGTTATACCGCATTCTCAGCATTGCGAGCGTTTCTTGACTTGAACCTTCATCGCCTCCTGCATCATCACGCCATGACTGAGACGCTTCGATAGAGAATGTAGGATAGTTTACGCCTTTGGACTGTTTATATTGAAAATGTGCTGCGTCGACATCTGCCGCCGCTATTTTAATTACAGGGTGTTTATCTAAAGCGTCAACTAGGGCATCTGACAATGACAGTGGAATCCAAGATATGTCGGCCCTTGGGTAAATCAGACCTAGCGGTTCTTGTCCTACAACTCTTCTAAATTGGGTATGTGTGTCGATCAAATTATTCTGGGCGGCTAATAAGTTACCATGAGCTTTTGCAATCCTAGCTTCTACTTGCGAAACGTCTGCGGTAGAACCTATGCCTGAACTCGCTCGTTTTTTTATGTCTTTATAGATTTTCTTGTGTATCGCAAGGTTACTTTCTGACAGCGCCAGTACCTCAGTCGCTTTTACTGCGTCGAGATATATTTGTGTTACCTCCAGTGCTTTGTCTTCGGCATCTGCTATCAATTGCAAACGAACTGATTCAGCTTCTGCAGCGGTACGGTCAATATCGTTCAGAGTCGAAGAACCATCCCACAGCAATTGAGTGAGGGAAATCGTTGCTTCCTTTCTTGTTAGATCCGTGTCTGGACCGTTATTTGGTGCAGGGTTTATACCTTCATAACCAATACCGGCATCAAGGTCGATACTCGGCCTGTATGCCCCACCAGAGGCGTCATTACGCTTTTTCACGCTCACATATTCGTTAAAGATGCTTTTTATCTCTGGATTCGTTGCCAGGGTAATAGCCACAGACTGTTCCAGAGTTTGAGCGGCGAGTGGTGCTGCAGCAACTAAGCAACACATTATGGATAATTTAAACAATTTCAAAGTAGCTCTCCTTCTACTTTCAATGCCTCATCCGTTTCCCAACCTACGTTTACCGTTGAATTGAGTGAATGGTATTAAACGAAGCTTAGGACATTTGCAAAAAAATGCGAAGTTTGTTGGTTTTTTTTTGAATGTAAGTCGCTATTGCCATTGACTAATTTAAAAAGCATCGCATTTCCATGTCTTTAGTGAGTTGATTATCAATAATGCCACTACTAAATTTATTGTAGGAAATAGCCACAGCGCAGAGTGAGATTGGATCCGCGTTTGGTGTGTTCTGGGCAGAAGTGGGAATATGGATATGGGAAATATCAACCTAAGTATACTAGGTCTTGCGAACGGCGTTATAGTGATCGACGCTCAAGGCCAAGTTAGACGTTTGCCTCCGGGCGAGCAACCAGCTGCTAGCGACGTCATTGTCACTGTCGAAACAACTGAAGAGAGCGTGCCAAACGTTTCTGCACGGTTTGTCGATGACCAAGGTCAGCAAAACGTGATAGACACTGATGATGCGATCGCTCAAGTTCAACGTGCTATTGAAGAAGGGTTTGATCCAACAGAATTGGGTGAAGAGTTTGATGCCGCAGCAGGTGAGCAAGGCTCAAGTCTAATCAACAGCGGTAGGATTGAACGTACAGGGGCTGAAACTCTGGCTTCAACAAACTTTGAAACTGACGGACTTGAATCTCAAGGGCTGTCCGAAACTCAAAGTATTGCTCTTTTCGATATCATTGCTCTTGCGCTTGTTTCAGGTGAAACCAACGTTATTGAGTTTGAACAGGATGAGCCTATTGAAACCGGGGCGCTTTAACCATTGACGATCCGGACGTTACCTTTATCGCCAAAGATGCGGAAGGCGAAAATGGGTTCGGGTCTTTTGTCGTTAATGAGGATGGCTCGTGGACATTCGTGGCTAACAGTCCATTTGATGAACTTGCTGATGGCGAGCAAATTCAAGATACGACGACAGTGCAAACCTCCGACGGTGGCGAACAAGTCATCACCGTCACCATCATTGGTACTGATGATGCGGCAGTGGCTACCGATGACTCGGGCAGTGTGACTGAGGACATTGATGTAGATGAGATCACCAATCAATTAGTGACGTCTGGTCAGATCGTAATTACAGATGTAGACAGCGACACTCCTACCTATTCAGCTGACGGTGAGTTTAACCTCGTAGGTTCAACAAACGAATCACAGCTAGGCGTATTGAGCATCGACCCTGATGGTGCTTGGACTTACGTAGTTAACAACGACGATGTTCAGTACTTGGATGACGATGAATTCGTTACTGAGGTTTATACCGTGACAGCCAGTGACGGTACCACTAGCGAAGTGACTATCACTATTAACGGTGCCGATGATCCATCTGACATAACCGTTGGTGAAGGTGATTCAGACACAGGAGAAGTGACTGAGGATGTGGATGTTGATCAAGAGAGCAACAACTTAGCGACGTCAGGGACGCTAACCATCACCGATGTCGACGATAACGACGTCGCTGCTTTCGAACCAAACGGTGTGTTTAACCCAGAAGGTTCGACCAATGATACCGCTCTGGGTTTTTTGACCATTACCGATGGTGGCGAATGGACTTACGTCGTCAACAACGATGATGTGCAATACCTTGACGACGATGAGTTTGTCACCGAGGTTTACACGGTTACTGCAATAGACGGAACCACGAGCGAAGTGACCATTACTATTAACGGTGCCGATGATCCGTCCGAGATTACCGTAGGAGAAGGTGACTCAGACATGGGTGAGGTGACGGAAGATGTCGATGTTGACCCGGAGAGTAACGACTTGATGGCGACGGGAACACTGACGATTACCGATGTTGATGCTAACGATGTCGCGGCTTTTCAACCAAATGGTACGTTTAATCCAGAAGGTTCGACCAATGATACCGCGTTGGGTATGTTGACTATTACCGACGATGGCGAATGGACTTATGTGGTAGACAACGACAATGTGCAATATCTTGATGACGATGAGTTTGTCACCGAGGTTTACACGGTTACTGCGATTGATGGAACCACCAGTGAAGTAACCATCACCATCAACGGTGCTGATGATCCATCCGAAATTACTGTCGGGGAAGGTGACTCTGATATGGGTGAGGTGACGGAAGATGTCGATGTTGATCCGGAGAGTAACGACTTGATGGCGACGGGAACACTGACGATTACCGATGTTGATGCTAACGATGTCGCGGCTTTTCAACCTAACGGAACGTTTAATCCTGAAGGTTCGACCAATGATACTGCGTTGGGTATGTTGACTATTACCGACGATGGCGAATGGACTTACGTCGTCGACAACGATGATGTGCAATATCTCAATGACGATGAATTTGTCACCGAGGTTTACACGGTTACTGCGATTGACGGAACCACCAGTGAAGTGACCATCACCATCAACGGTGCCGATGATCCATCTGAGATTACGGTTGGGGAAGGTGACTCTGACGTGGGAGAAGTGACAGAGGACGTCGATGTCAATGAAGATACCAACGAACTCTCGGTGTCTGGTACTTTAACGATTACTGACGTCGACACGAGTGACATGCCTGCATTTAAACCTAATGGCGTGTTTACCCCTGTTGGATCTACTTATGCACTTGCACTAGGTATGTTAACGATTACACCTGAAGGGGCATGGAGTTATGTCGTTGATAACGATGCGGTTCAATACTTGAACGATGACGACACGGTTATTGAGCGATATGTCGTCACCGCCATCGATGGTGTAGAGCATGTTATCGAGATAACAATCAATGGTGTCAATGACGCACCTGAAGCGACCAGCTTTACGGTCGTTAATGATGAGGATGCGATTATACCTATCCTCTTCGATTCTGAAGATGGCGGCATGCCAGATTACATCTCAGATATAGAAGATGATCATGACGACATTCCACTTAATATTCGGATAGAAAGTTTGCCAACCAACGGCAGCCTTTTGTATACCGATGAAAATGGCGTCACGAGAGAAATTGTGCAGTCTGACGTCGACAACGGTGTGTTGTTTGTTCCAAACAATATCAGCTTCGTTGCCGGGCCAGGAGAAATGTTTGAAATGGGCTTCAGTGGTGACTCTGACGATATGCCAGAGCTCATTGATGGTTTCTATAATTGGGGCGTCGCGATGTCACCAACCGAGAGACTTATTACCCTAGATAACGGCAATACGATTACGGTTACGATTGAAGACAACAATAATAAACCTTTGAAACAGTATCAAGGTGAACAGTCTCATGTCGGTTTTGGTATTGGTGATACCGATGGTAGAGGTATGAACAAACAGGAGACCTTAGTCCTCGATTTTACGAATAACCCATTAGGGGTCGTTGATTTTGGTTTAGATGGTTTGGGTGGTTCATTTAACACCAATAGTAATGTTTATGTTGAAGTACTCTATACCTTTGCTGATGGTACAACGCATACAGAGCAGTATCAGAAAGACCCCGGAGACACCGGAAATAGCCAACTTCTTTATGATTTTAGTTATTCATCACCAGATAATCCGATCGTTGGAATGGAGTTGTCATCGACAGGGGGCAGTTGGGAGTTACGCTATGTCCAAGGTAACGAGGCGGTAACTGAAGACCCGCAGTTTGATTATGTCGCGGTCGACTCTAATGGCGCAGAAAGCACGGTAGAGACGGTCACCATAGATATCGAAGAACCGCAGCAATATAACGTTATTAGTGCAGCGAGTAATGAACCTTTGTATGCCGAGTCAGGCAACGATCTGCTGATTGGAGATAGCGGAGACAACATCTTCACTTGGCTAGACTCTACGCTCGACAATGGGACCGATATCATTAAAGACTTTGAGCTTTATACGGAGGGCGCCGGTGATCTGATTGACCTAAATGATCTACTTGAAGACCCACAAGATGAAACTCAAATGGCCGAGCTGCTTGGCATGATTGAAGTGTCTGTTGATGTAGACGATATCGCACTATCGATTCCAATCAATGGCGGCAGTGATACTCAAACCATAGTGGTTGAAGGTATTGCAACGGAAATGGGAGCTTCGGTTGATCTCGGCAATGATCTTTCGGTGCTAGCCGAGTTAATCAAAAATGATGCTGCCTAGTAGGATCGTGAAATGCTTTGAACTTTAATGTAATGAAAGCCTCCGGTTTCGAGGGCTTTTTTGTGTCTACTATTAACCTAAAAAAAACACCGTGATCTTAGATAAAAAAAAGCCCAAACCAACGCGGTTTGGGCGGATACAAGTATAGGAGTTAATAAGGAAAATGCAGTAATTAAGAAAACAGTGAGAAACAAGTTTGACGGCCTGTTAAACATCTAAATACTCTGTTTTCTACTTAATTTACGACCCTCGATTATCATTTCAGTTCCCCAAAAAATTCATTAATTTTCTCTTTTTAATTAAACGCGTCTCTATTCAATCGCTTAGAACGTAATGCTTATAACTGGTACGACCAATTTGTGAAAATGTGATGTTGCTTGCTTGTTAAATAAATGTTCTAAGCGTATATTTCAAACAGTTGTTTAATACGAGTGATTGAAATGGCACCAAGAAGTACAACCAAAGACAAAATCTTAGATGTGGCTGAAGGCTTATTTGCTGAGCACGGTTTTAATGACACCTCTTTACGCACGATAACGAGTAAAGCCAATGTCAATCTTGCTTCAGTGAACTACCACTTTGGCGATAAGAAGACTCTGGTTCGTGCGGTACTCAATCGTTACTTAGAAGCATTTATGCCAGCATTGCAAGATGCACTAGTGAACTTAAATTTGAACGAAACGTATTCTATGAGTGACGTGTTTGAGTCTTTAAGACAGCCACTAAGGGCACTCAATGATGTAAGGCCAAATGGTACGAGTCGATTTATGTTACTCATCGGTCGAGGCTATACAGATGTGCAAGGTCATTTGCGTTGGTTTATTACTACTCGTTATAGCGAAGTACTGACTTTGTTTACCAACTCAGTAATGAAAGCCAACCCCAACCTCACTCAAGAACAGTTATTTTGGCGATTGCACTTCACCCTTGGGACTTGTGTTTTCACCATGGCGTCTAGCCAAGCTCTAATAGAAATTGCAGAGAATGACTACGACACAAAGATAGATGCTAAGGCAGTGGTCGATATTCTCATTCCATTTTTGGCCGCTGGCATGTCAGCAAAAGAATAAAACAATAAAAAGCAAAATATTCACAAACAATATAGTGAACAAAAGGATCTGAACTATGAGCTCTCTAAGACAAAAATGGGTAAGTGACCCAGCTTTTAAACTCTTTAAAAAAGTACTACCACCACTATCTAGCACCGAGAAAGAAGCGATGGAAGCGGGTAGCGTGTGGTGGGACGGAGAGCTGTTTTCTGGTAAACCAGATTTCACTAAGCTTCACCAGTACCCAAAACCTCAGCTGACAGCAGAAGAGCAATCGTTCATGGATAATGAACTTGAAACTTTGCTCGCTATGCTAGATGACCACAAAATTGTGAAAGAAGACCGAGATCTTCCAGAGGAAGTTTGGAACTTTTTACGCAAAGAACGTTTCTTCTCGCTAATTATCGCGAAAGGGTACGGCGGCCGTGAATTTTCGGCGCACGCCAACTCTACAATCGTAACTAAGATTGCAACGCGTAGTATCAGTACCGCGGTTTCGGTAATGGTTCCAAACTCTCTTGGCCCTGGTGAGCTACTGTCTCACTACGGAACTCAAGATCAAAAAGACTACTGGCTTCCACGTCTAGCTGACGGTACAGATATCCCTTGTTTCGCACTAACAGGCCCTGAAGCAGGTTCTGATGCGGGTGGTATCCCTGATGTCGGCACTGTGTGTATGGGCATGCACGAAGGTAAAGAGACACTAGGCATCAAGCTTAACTGGAACAAGCGTTACATTACGCTAGCACCAGTGGCAACGGTACTTGGTTTGGCTTTCAAACTGCACGATCCAGAAAAGCTACTGGGTGACAAAGAAGACATTGGTATCACTTGTGCGCTTATCCCGGCAGACCACGAAGGTGTTGTGATTGGTGAGCGTCATGATCCACTTGGTCTTGCGTTTATGAATGGTCCAACACGCGGTCACGATGTATTTATTCCTATGGAATGGCTAATCGGTGGCGCAGATTACGCAGGTAAAGGCTGGCGTATGCTGGTGGAATGTCTGTCTGCAGGTCGTGGTATCTCATTACCCGCACTGGGCACGGCGATGGGCCACCTAACAGCGAAAACGACCGGCGCATACGCTTATGTTCGTAAGCAGTTCGGTATGTCGATTGGTAAATTTGAAGGTGTTGCAGAGAGCTTAGGCCGTATTGGTGGTTTAACGTATCTATTAGAAGCGACTCGTACACTGACAACCACTTCACTGGATATGAAAGAGAAGCCGGGTATCGTAACGGCTATCGCGAAGTATCACATGACAGAGATGGCTCGTACTATTCTGAATGACTCAATGGATATCCATTCAGGTCGTGCAATTCAAGATGGCCCAATGAACTACTTGGCTGCGCCTTACCTAGGTATTCCAGTTGCTATCACAGTAGAAGGTGCGAACATTCTAACTCGTAACCTGATGATCTTCGGTCAAGGTGCGACACGTTGTCACCCATACGTATTGAGCGAAATGGAAGCGGCAGCGAACCCAGATGAGAAGCAAGGTGCAAAAGACTTTGATAGCTTGTTGTTCAAGCACATCTCACACGCAACTAAAAACACGTTTGGCGCGTTTGGTGCAGCACTTACTGGCTCTAAGTTCATTAAAGCCGACATGAGTGGTCCAACGAAGCCTTACTACCAAGATTTGACTCGCTTGAGCCGTGCGCTTGCAGTGAGTGCGGATTTCGCAATGCTGACGCTAGGTGGCGAACTGAAACGTAAAGAGCTTATCTCTGCACGTTTGGGTGATGGTCTAAGTTACCTATACATGGCGTCTGCTGCACTTAAGAAGTATGAAGATGAAGGTCGCCAACAAGCTGACCTAGACTACGTACACTACGCGGTTCAACACTGTTTCCACAATGCGGCTAAGTCGTTACAAGAAGCGTACCGTAACTTCCCGAACAAGATGGTTGGTAAAGTACTTAAAGGTCTAGTTTTCCCTGTAGGTAACCACTTCGAAAAACCAAGTGATAACCTAACAGTTCAACTAGCAGAAAGCTTGATGACTCCGGGAGCACACCGTGAACGTCTGACTCACCTTTGCTACATCGGCAAGGAAGAGGATGATAGTGTTGGCCTTATGGAGAATGCTTTCAATGCGATGTACAGCATCAAGCCTCTGGAGCGTAAGATCTTCAAAGCAGTGAAAGAGGGCAAAGTGGCTCGTAAAGGCTTGTTGGCAGACAAACTGGCTCAAGCACTTGCTGCTGACGTTCTGACACAAGTAGAAGTCGACCAAATTGTTGCTGCTGATAAACTGCGTTACACAGCGATTCAAGTTGATCACTTCAGTCATGACTTTAGTGAAACTTTGACGCGAAAAGAGTTAAAACCTAAGCTAAATAGCGTTGCTTAGATAACGAAATGATAAAAGGCACCTAATAAGGTGCCTTTTTTGTTTTTGTCGTAGAAGTCGCAATAGAAGCGTTAACAAATGGTGACTTAGTCGGCAAATATCAGTTGAGTGCTCCAACCACTTGCATTTTCACCACATTTTTACAGAAATTAGATGCCATTTGCGCACGAAACTCTTATCCTTAACCTGATTTTTTAAGGAAGTTGAATATGATCATCAAACCTCGAATTCGCGGATTCATCTGTACTACAACACATCCAGTCGGTTGTGAAGCTAATGTAAAAGAACAAATTGCTTACACAAAAGCTCAAGGCCCAATCGCAAATGCACCTAAACGTGTACTCGTTGTTGGCTCTTCAAGTGGCTACGGCTTGTCTTCACGTATTGCGGCTGCATTTGGTGGCGGCGCTTCAACTATCGGTGTTTTCTTCGAGAAAGCCGGTACTGAGAAAAAGCCGGGCACAGCTGGTTTTTACAACTCAGCAGCGTTCGATAAGCTAGCTAAAGAAGAAGGCCTGTATTCAAAAAGCCTTAACGGCGATGCTTTCTCTAACGAAGCTAAACAGAAAACAATTGACCTGATCAAAGAAGATCTAGGTCAAATCGATATGGTTGTGTACTCACTGGCATCTCCAGTGCGTAAAATGCCAGAGACTGGCGAAGTGATTCGTTCATCTCTTAAACCTATCGGCGAAACGTACACATCTACAGCGGTAGATACAAACAAAGATGCGATCATCGAAGCAAGCGTTGAGCCTGCTACTGAAGAAGAGATCAAAGACACTGTTACTGTAATGGGCGGTGAAGATTGGGAACTTTGGATCAACGCACTTTCTGAAGCGGGTGTTCTAGCTGACGGTTGTAAGACTGTTGCTTACAGCTACATCGGTACTGAGCTAACGTGGCCAATCTACTGGGATGGCGCGCTAGGTAAAGCTAAGATGGATCTAGACCGTGCAGCGTCAGCGCTTAACGAGAAACTAGGCCAAACTGGTGGTACTGCGAACGTTGCTGTTCTTAAGTCAGTTGTGACTCAAGCAAGCTCTGCTATTCCTGTTATGCCTCTTTACATCGCTATGGTGTTCAAGAAGATGCGTGAAGAAGGCATTCACGAAGGTTGTATGGAACAGATCTTCCGTATGTTCAGCCAACGTTTATACAAAGCAGATGGCAGTGCAGCAGAAGTTGATGAAGTGAACCGTCTACGTCTAGACGACCTAGAACTTCGTGATGACATTCAAGAGCATTGTCGTAACCTATGGCCTCAAATCACAACTGAAAACTTAAAAGAACTGACTGACTACGTTGAGTACAAAGAAGAGTTCTTGAAGTTGTTCGGTTTCGGTGTTGACGGTGTTGATTACGAAGCTGATGTAGAGACAGCTGTTGAATTTGATGTAGCTGACATCTAATTCACAAATCAAATAAACGAAATAGGAGCTCATTGAGCGCCTATTTTTTTTGTCTATAGTTTGAGGAAAGTAGTATAGAGGTGTGGAATGAGAAAAGAGATTAAGTAATAAAAAATGCACTAACTCAACGATGAATTAGTGCATTTAAAATATCTAATCTATAACGCTGAATAAACTAGCTAATGATAATGATAAAGGTACCCGCTAAGGTCATCAATATATTGGCTATCGCGTACGTACCCGCGTACCCCAGAGCTGGGATAGTTGAACGAGCGTGGTCATTCACTATGTCCATCGCCGGAGCACAAGTTCGTGCGCCAATGATGGCTCCAAAAAGAAGAGCTCGGTTCATCTTCAGTGCGTAAGCGCCGACTAGGTAAGCGAAGAATACCGGCAGTACACTCACGATAAGTGCTATCCCGATAACTTGCGGACCCACTTGGGTCAAATGCTCAAATATCTTACCACCAGCGCTCAAGCCGATACCGACCATAAAGAACATCAAACCGAGATCTTTGACCATATTCAACGCCCCTTGAGGAACGTAACCGAAGGTAGGGTGGTTCGCTCGTAAGAAGCCAAGCATGATGCCCGATAGAAGAAGACCAACTGCATTACCTAAACCAAATGAGACTTGGCCGAATGTCATGGTGATCAAACCAAACAAAATACCCAGAATGAAGAAGCTACAGAAAGCCGTCAAATCGGCCATTTGGCTGTGAATCGAGATGAAACCAATTTTTTCTGCAAGGCCGTGAACACGGCTCTTTTCACCACTCACCTGCAGTACATCACCTTTAGAAAGTACGATGTTTAAGTCCATCGGCATTTCAATTTGAGCTCTTACTACGCGATTAAGGAAACAGCCGTATTCGGATAAGTTTAAGTCAGATAAACGCTTACCCGCGATGTTGTCGCTTTTAACGACGATCTCTTCTTCAACGATTCGTAGATCGAGAAGGTTACGGTCAAAAACCTCTTTGCCGTTTCGGAAACTTGGATCAAGACGAGCGTGGCTGTCAGGGAAGCCAACTAATGCGATTTCATCGCCTTCTTGCAGAATGGCATCGCCATCAGGGTGGGCAAGAATACCATTACGTCGAATCCGCTCGATGTAGCAACCAGTTTGGCGATAGATGCCAAGCTCACGAAGGTTCTTGCCATCAGTCCAGGTAATTAGCTCTGGTCCCACACGATAAGCTCGGATAATGGGTAAGTAAACCTTACGCTGGCCAGAGGTGCCTAGGCCGCGCTCTTGAGCTATTTGTTCTGCAGAGTCGTGTAGGTTTACTTTCTGAAGCTTTGGAATAAGGCGGGCAAACATAATCATACTGATTAAGCCGACTAAATAAGCCATCGCGTAACCTACAGAGAGGTTTTCTATAACCAGACCCAGGTCCATGTTTCTTGGCACTTCAGCTAAACCTGAATTGAGTGCATCTTGCGCACCAACTAATATTGGTGTTGCAGTTAGTGCTCCCGCCATCATGCCGGCGGAAAGTCCGAAACCAAGACCTAAATATTCGCTGCAAAAATAAGTAAGGGCAATAGCCGTAGAAAGTACAACGAGGCTAAGAATGAGGTAATGCTTACCGTCTCTGAAGAATATACCGAAGAAGTTGGGGCCAGCTTCAATACCTACACAGTAAATGAAGAGCATGAAACCAATCGTGAGAGCGTCGGCGTTAAAGGAAAAGCCAAGATGTCCCATGATAAGAGAAGTAATCAGAACACCGATTGAATTTCCTAGTTGGAGACTACCGAAACGAATTTTACCAATGGCGAGGCCAATAGATAACACAACAAAAATGAGAAGGATGGGGTTTTGTTTTAACAGCAAGACAACGTCGATATTCACAGTGATTGCTCAATAATTAGCGTGAAACACAGGATCAGTTTGAGGAATGAATTGTATCTAAATATAAATAAATTATAAGTGCTATTTTCAATTTTATTCGATATTGACCTTAATCTTACTCCGGTTGAAAAATTGTCATAAAAAAGCCCGCTGCAATGAGCGGGCTTTATATCAATCATACAGTCTAACTGTTTTATCTATCAGCTGTTTAGGCTTTAGCCTCGATTTTCGTTTGAGAAATTCCAGCTTAGTCGAAAAGACCTAGGTTTTCTTTTGCGTATGCTTCAAATTCTGTGCAGCCGCCAATGTGATCTTGGTCGATGAAGATTTGTGGAACTGTGTCTACAGGTTTACCAACAGTCTTCTCTAGGTCAGCTTTGCTGATGCCTTCAGCGTGGATGTCAACGTAACGGTAGTTGAAGTCATCGCGTTTAGCTTTAAGAGTTTCAGCATGCTCTTTTGCGCGAACACAGAATGGACAAGCAGGGCGACCAAAAATAACTACAAACATTTAATTTCTCCTAAATACGGGATGAGGCTCGTTAACTCATTTATGTTAACTATTCTTTTATGAATGCCACTCAAAATTTCTTAAAACCAACTATGCCTCAATGGCATGGGGAAATAAAGATGGAATTGCCTCTTAATACGATAGGTTTTGCCTATCAGCGCAAATATTAATCATAAAAGGCTAGAGTCTTGTTTACTGGCCACTGTCATCGTGAATTCCCTCAATATTAGTATGTGAATTACCCCTAAGATTGCAACTTTAGTCGATATTTAGTGCGACAAGTTGCACTTTGTCAAAAAAATCAAACGCAGAACGAGGCATCCTTTATCTAGGTATGGAACCATATTCTGTAAGCAGTCTGAAGTAATGATGTTTTAGTGCATTCGTATTTGGGGTGCCGAGATTGTGTTGTAAATACGAAAATCGAATTTCAAATGTGAAATCCAAGAGACCAATTTCCTAAAAACCAAGAGTTCGCAGTTTTGTTCGGTCATAGACGCAGGAGGCACCATGTTTCAATTTATGACATCTACAAAGATCATCTTTGGTGATGGAGCACTCTCCGCTTCATTGTCTCTCTTTAATCAATACGGTTACAGCGTGCTATTGGTGACTGGCAATACATTAGAGCGCACTTCAATAGTCACTGACTATCTCGATGCACAGAGTATGCGTTATCAACACATTGCCGTATCCGGTGAACCTAATATCAAAATGGTTGAGGAGGCTGCTATTTCTGCACGTCGATTTAAGCCAGATATGGTTGTCGCTATGGGGGGCGGTAGCGCCATCGATATGGGCAAAGCGTTAGCCGCGGTTTTACCTAACCAAGGTAGTTTGTATGACTATGTTGAAGTCGTTGGGCGTAATGTCCCTCTTAAAACCAAACCGCTTCCGTTCATTGCGATTCCAACCACAGCGAGTACAGGTGCAGAAGTCACTAAAAACGCGGTGCTGAAATCAGGGCAAGACCAAGTGAAAATCAGCCTTAGAAACCCAGACATGCTGGCTGACGTTGCGATTGTTGACCCAACCCTAACTCATGGTACGAATCTGTATTTATCGGGGCGAGGTGCTATGGACGCATTTACCCATCTAATGGAAGCCTATGTGTGCGGTGAACCGAACCCACTGACTGATATGATCTGTGAAGAAGGCTTACGTAAGCTGAGTGGTTCTGTCATTCAGGCGTGTATCTACGATGAACCTCAAGCGCGTTCTGATCTCGCGTTTTCCTCTATGTTAGGGGGAATAGCGATAACTAACGCCAAACTTGGCGCTGCGCATGGTTTAGCTTCTGCGCTAGGTGGCAAAATCTCGGCTCCTCATAGTGTGATAACTGCACGTTTAGCACCATTTGTGATGTTAGAGAATATAGCTGCTGCGAAGGAGCAGCAGAGGAGTGACATCCTAGCGCGTTATCAGCGAATTTCTCAGATAGTGACAGGTAACGTAGAAGCAACAGAGGAAGAGGCAATTTCTTGGTTGTCTGAAGTGTTGGATACGCTCAAGCTTCCAAGCTTACTGGAATTTGGTGTCTGTGAAGCCCAGTTTGATGAGGTGTCTGCCGACGCGCTCAAGTCGGTGGCGATTAAAGGGAACCCTTTACCGCTGAACCAAGAACGACTCGTACATATTCTGAAGAAGGTTTGCGAGAAGTGTGGTTGTGTAGAAGGGCATCATGAGGGAGCTTCAATGAATCAAATTGAGCAAGAGCCTGCCGCCGAGTCGAGCTTTACCATTATCAATTCTTATGCGTCCGAGAACAGCGTGGTTGAGAAGGGCAATAGCTGGACTATCTAACAGTCTTCAATCTGCTCTTGGCATAACCAGACACAGTATAATCAATCACAGCACAAACCCATTTAAACAGACAAATAAAAACGGAGCTCTAGGCTCCGTTTTTCAATTGAATTCTTAAGCTCACATCTTAACAGATTAGAACTGAGAGTACTTTTCGTAACGTGAATCACGAAGTGACTCTTTTACTCGTTTCAGGTTCTCTCGGAAGCCAGAACCACGACGAAGCGTAAAGCCTGTTGCTAACACATCGATAACCGTCATCTGAACAACACGACTTGCCATTGGCATGTAAACGTCAGTGTCTTCCGGTACATCCAATGAGATAGACAGAGAACTCGCTTTATCTA
Source organism: Vibrio sp. 10N.247.310.17 (assembly GCF_041466605.1). Lineage (NCBI taxonomy): Bacteria > Pseudomonadati > Pseudomonadota > Gammaproteobacteria > Vibrionales > Vibrionaceae > Vibrio > Vibrio sp. 10N.247.310.17. The sequence goes on from NZ_JBFSTC010000041.1 coordinate 24,469, forward strand.
GCGGAGAGTCTTTTGCTGTGATAGCGATAACTGTCGCGCCGTTTTCACGAGCTAAGTTCGCAATCTCTACTTGGCTTTTAGTGCGGCCAGTGTGAGAGATCAGAACAATAACATCGTTATCACTGCAGTTAATGCAGCTCATGCGTTGCATCACGATGTCTTCGAAACAAGTGATTGGGATATTGAAACGAATGAATTTGTTTTGAGCATCTTTGGCTACAGCAGAAGAGGCACCCAGTCCGAAGAACGAAATGCGTTTTGCTTGAGTCAGTAAGTCAACCGCTCGGTTTACTTGCATCGCGTCTAAACTGTTTTTAGCAACATCTAGACAAGCCATAGTTGATTCAAAAATCTTATGCGTGTAAGCATCTGGGCCGTCATCTTCTTCAACATTACGGTTCACGTAAGGTGTACCGTTCGCCAAGCTTTGAGCTAGGTGAAGTTTAAAGTCAGGGAAGCCCTTTGTGTCTAAACGACGACAGAAGCGGTTAACTGTAGGCTCACTCACGTCAGCCATTTTAGCTAAGGTAGCAATGCTAGAATGAATTGCAGTTTGAGGGGAAGCCATGATTACTTCGGCTACCTTACGCTCAGACTTGCTGAAATTTTCCAGGTTTTTTTGTATTTTTTCTAATGTATTCATAGTGTTCACAAGGGTATAGAGAACAACTTGCTAGTTAATATCTTTTACCAGGGGGTATGGCTGAAACAAATATAAGAAAATACAAAACCAAACTTATATTCGGTATTGTAAATTCTACTGTATCAAATAGATATCAAGCTAACTAGCACCATAGAGTCAGTATAAACCCAAGATACTATTCACTAATACAAAAACACGGCATCAATGCTTAAGAATATGACAAACCTCAACAAAATTTTAGAAAACTACAGAATTGGAAGAGGATTAGAGCAAAAAGAATGCAAATTGAGTATGAACTGACAGCTAAGTTACATCAAAAAGAAAGAAATTTTCAATTTGATGCAACTAAAATTGAATGGCTAGGCGTTGATTAGCTTAACCAATTTGGTGATTTTACTCATCAAATTGGGTGCTAGTTTAGAGATTTCACGCTGTTCTTCAAGCACTGAAGAGAGAATATCGTTGCCCGTCAGTGGATTTGCTAATACTACACGGAAAACGATGATTGGCTGATGCGCCCATATTTCGGGGTTTAAGCGCGTTCGCGATACGAAAGACTTGCCCGTTTCACGTTGCTTCTTCTGAATAAACTTGGTCAGTTCATTCAGTAGCTCATTCAGTTCAACACGCTCTGGTGCTTTAGCCTTGAGTAGTGCTGCTTTGACTGATTCAGGCACATAGCGATAGGTCAGTAGGCAAAGCTCAGGCTCTGAAACCAGTTCGAAGTCGTTTTGATCTTTAATCAGGTCAGCAAAGTAGCGCGCTTTATTGATGCTCTGGTCGATTAGCAGTTCATACCCAGGGCGACTGATGATGTGCATTGAGGCGTAGACTAACATTGCCATACCTGAACGAGAGCCTTCTAACGTATGGCTACCTAAGTCTTTTGAGCCTTTGCGAAGGATGTATTGAGCGTGATGTTCGATTGCGGTCATCGCATCTGGCTTCTTAAACAAAACCATGCCAGCACCCATAGGGATATAAAGCTGTTTATGTGCATCAATCGTAACTGAATCAGCCAATTCAATACCATCAAGTAGGTGACGATGGTTGTTCGACATTAGAGTCGCACCGCCCCAAGCGGCATCAACATGGAAATGACAATCGGATTCAGCACACACTTCTGCAATGTCTCTTAGAGGGTCGATATTACCGGTTTCGGTTGTACCAGCCACACCAATGACAGCGAAAGGCTTTATCTTATTCTGCTTGAGCTGTTCAATCTTGAGTCTTAGGTCGTCCGTACAAATGCGGTTGTCGTTATCTGTTTTAACAGACACTAGACCTTCTTGACCAATACCAAGGACATCCGCTGCTTTTTTCAGAGAGTAGTGACCACGTTCAGAAACCAAGATAGCAAGGCCTTCGTAGCCGTAGTGCTTCATGGCTTTAAATAAGCCTTCTTTTTCCACACCTTTGAACGAACCTTGTGCTTTTAGCGCATTGTTACGAGCAACCCAAAGCGCAGTAATATTCGCGATGGTACCGCCAGAACAAAACGCTCCTAAAGAGTGGTTGGCACTGTGCATCCAGCGAGAATAAAACTGGTCGCTATCCTGATAAATCAGGCGATGTAACATACCCAGAACTTGACGTTCTAAGGGAGTGAAAGCTTTTGAGGTCTCGATTTTTACTAGATTCTGATTTAGCGCAATCATGATTTTAGACAGCGGCATCAGGAAATAGGGTAGCGCAGACGTCATGTGACCAATAAAACTTGGCGACGACGTATGTACAGAATGAGATACAAGAGAATCGAGGAGATGCTCGGTATGTTCTGAAACAAACTCAGGCTGCTCTGGGATATGAGCATTCGAAAAATCTTTCTCAATCTCACGTAATGGCTTTTCTTCAGCCACAATGTGTTCACGTAAGAATTGATTCAGGTTTCGTGAAAGTTTGTCTTCGATTTGAGTGAGTGTTGAGTCTGGGCCTTCTGGTACTGTAAAGATACGTAGAAGACTGTCAAAGCTAACATCTGCTGTTTTTTGTTCCGTAACCATAGCAAGCGAGTTATTTTTCTTATATTGACGCGAGCGGGATAATCTAAACGAAAACGGGAACAATGTCCCGTCTTAATTATGAAATCCAACTTCCCATAAAAGCATAGTAAATTAAGGGTTATTTACACTTGATCGCTTCTAGTTTGGCGATCGACTGGTTGTAACGCTGCAGTGCTGTATCGATTTGCTTAGGGTGACTAAGCAGCTCAGCAAAGGCGGAACGTAGCTCGTAGTTTTGAGCGTGAGGTGTTGATTGGCGGTCGTCGAACGTTGTTTTCGCAATTCTACCAAGTTCATCATCACGTGTTGATAACGTCTTAATGTCGTGTTGTTCCAGTTGCAGCCAGCCTTCTACCGGTTGCTCTGTTGCCACTTTGCTTGAATCGTTCACAAGGTAGTAGTTTACCGCAGCGCGATTAAGCTCGAAGTGGTGCTTACGACCTTCTAGGAACCACTCGCTTACTTCTGTCAATTCTGGGTATTGCTCAGAAGTTAATGTAGCGAGGTCAGCATACCAACCTAAAGAGGCGTCGATGTACGCATCATATTTTTTTGCTTGGCACTGATTTGTCTCAGACATTGAATCTGCTGCAAAAGAGAAAGTCGAAGTTGAAGCTAGCAGTAATGCGACGCAAAGGCGTTTCATAGCGGTTCCTTTTGTAAGTTTATTCTTTTTATAACGTTGTCGTTACAGATTACCGTGATCATTATTTGTTGAGCAATGACACTTAGTGTCTTTTTATTTCGGTAACTGTATCGGTGTCTTGGGCATCGGTATTCGAGTTGCATTCTAATCTAAAACAAACGCTATTCCTGCGATCTAGTTAGCAAGAGATACAAAGAACAACATCAAAATCGGGACAAGCAAGCTGAGGATAAAGCCACTGACTATGGCGACTGGCACGCACCGAACGCCACCTGTGGTTTGAATGACAGGTAATGTGAAATCCATCGCTGTTGCGCCTGCATAACCAATCGATGTGCATGGGTAGCTTCGGATCAGCACAGGAATAAGTATTAAAGCAACTAACTCTCTTAACAGCTCAAGCATGAAAGAAGCGCCACCATAAATAGGACCAAAGGCGTCACCCATCAAGATACCGGCTAAAGAATACCAGCCAAACCCTGAAGACATTGCCAAGGCTCTGAACAAAGGAATATCAAGGATATAAGCCGCAATAATACCACCAAGCATTGAGGTGGTGATGATTGCGATTGCGATTACCATACCGTGCTTGTTGAGTAAGATTTGACGAAGTGTTAGTCCGCTATTGCGTAACTGAATGCCAATAAAGAACAGTAGAACAAACAGAATCCATTCACTCGCGGTATCAACCCAATCAAGTCCAATAGGCAGAACTAAACCCGCAATAAGGCCGGAACCGACCACTAAGATGAGTTTGGCAGACTCCATCGCCATAGAAGACAGGGGGAGTTTCTTATTACAACTGTCTGTCTGGAGTGGCAGTAACTTATCAATAGCAGGTAGCGCCATTAGATTACAAACGCTTAAGCAGACGAAGAAAGTGGCCGTGTATAGAAGAATTGTCTGCAGGTTACTGCCTAGGTTATCGAGTGCGGCTAAGCTAAGTCCCATTAACGCGAGAATCACGTAGATCAACCGCGAAGTAGAGCGGTTGATAAATTCTAGCGTCTGAGCGTTCGAAATTGAAAAAAGATACCCCACGACGAGTGGCGCAAATATAAAGATCATCCCTGTAAACATGCTTTCCCCATTGCATTGACTTCATATTGCATTTACTAGCAATTTAACAGTAACTTAGAAGCCGCTAGTATTGATCACGTCACTTAGCTTTGCATTAAAATCCTGTTTGCTCAAGTTGCTTAATTTATAAAGTACTTCCGCTCCTGTCACGTTTAGTTCTACTTCGTGCTCATCAATGTTCTCATCCTTGTTTCTAAACATCAGTAGGTGGTTAGCTATTCGCGCAATATCAAGGTAAGACACCTCGCGCTCTTCGTGATTATTAATGGTGTTGCTGCACACATCGATAAAGTCGCTGTCGAAACCCCAGCGTCTAAGGACCAACTTACTGGTTGCTGAACATTGGCCTTGGAATATTTGCAGTGCGATGTCGTGATCTAAATAGTTCCCGTTGTCTAGGTAGAGGTGATATTCACTAACCAAACAGAACAAGCCAATGTCTGCAAGTAACCCAACAAGTAGTGACTTTTCATGCTCTAGATAACGGTATTCGGTAGGGGATAGTTCTTTAAATAGGTTAGTGACTAACACCATAGTTGCGGCGAGTTCTTTTGATACAGAAGCGCTCTGAACCAATAGCTCGTTGCACTCTTTATTCAAATTGACGGAATGTTTAAGTTGTTCAATAGCCTGAGCCGTGACAATGTCACGCACTCTCAATATACCAAGACGCGATACGGCCGTCATAACATCGACACAAGTAATATTGCGTCTGTTGAAGACAACTGAGTTAGCAACTCTGATCACGATTGCTGTCAGCCCTGGGTCTTCAAGTAAGCACTCGGCAACTTCGGCGACGCCTGTTGGTTCAAGAGTACAAAGCTTTTGAATTTTAAGTACAACCTCAGGAATCGGAGGAAGAGTTATTTTTCCCGCTGAGATGGAATGTCCAACAAGTTGGGCAAACTCGGATTCTAGGCCCTTAAGGAGAAGAGCTTTATTTTGTGGTAGCCAGAAAAATGATAAATGATTCATATTAAGAGTAAGAACATGTATGTCGTACCATTTTACAAGCCGCGATGCTGCGAGGCAATACTCATCGAACCACATAAGCTTTGATAACTTGAACGGGGGTATCATTAAGAATTAAATTCTTGGCGTGATTTGATAGTTTAATGTGATGTAAATCATTAAAAGCAAGGATATTCAACTGATTGATGTGAGCTGCGCCCTGACTTATTTTTCTTTTCGAAGTATCATTTATTTCAAAGGTGACAAACGAAACCATAATATTCACCTAAACATTAAATAGATTTAAAATTTTTCGCATAAAAAGCTGCTTGTCTGGCGAACAACCTAATCGGGGTAATTTGATTAAGGATCAACGGATATGACCGAGACAGCATTTATTAATTACGTGAATCAATTTGGTGAACATCAAAAGCGCTCTATGTTTGGAGGTATTGGCCTCTTTCAAAATGACGCTATGTTCGCTTTGTTGAGTGAAGATTGTGTATTCATTCGAGGTGGGAAGTTATTAGATAAAAAGCTGACGGGGCTTGATTGTGAAAAGTATCGTCACGTAAAAAAGCAGACGACAGCGACCGTGAATTACTACGACATCACGGATCTCTTTACGTCTGAGCATCCTGAATTGGATAGTATTATTCGTACTTCAATCGATAATTCAATTCAGCAGCGTAGCTTCAAAAAATCATCTGCTAGCCGTAGATTAAGGGACTTGCCTAACATGCAACTGACGTTAGAACGCATGGTTAAAAAGGCTGGAGTAGATGATGTTTCAATGTTTATGCAGTTGGGTGCATCTGAAGTGTTTAATAAGGTTCGCGAAGCGTACGGAAACGATGTTGACCTAAAATTACTTTGGAAGTTTGCGGGTGCAATTGATGGTATTCACTGGAAACTATTACAAGAGCCACGCAAGCAGCAATTATTAAAGAGCTGCCACTAAAGATATCGCCTGTATATGCATAAGATTACTTTTTATATATAAAAACCGAGGGATTTCCTCGGTTTTTTTGTTTCTATCTAGCCCGTTTTAAAGGCTAAGCCCTTATTAAGAGCTTTCTCGTTTTACTTAAAGCTTGAAACGAGTCGTGAACATTAACTGATCACCGTAGAAATCATTGATACGAACTTCTGCACCTAGAGAGAATAGTTCTGTAGAGTGGAAACGCACGTAAGCAGAACCGATCCAATCATCTTTATCATCGATAGAAACGTAACCGCCTTTGCCGCCAACTTCTAGTTGTGGGCCAAGCCATTGACGAACACCAACGTTGAATTCCATACCAACATCAGGAGAGCTTTTCGCTGCTGGTTGAACTATACGAGCTAGCATTTCACCCGTTAGATCTGCCCAGTTGTTAATTGGAGCGTGGAAACCAAGACCTACAGCAGAGTCGTAATCGCCTTCAAATTCTGAATCGATACGCGCTACTGCGTGAGCATTCGGGTGGATTGACTTACTGAACGCACCACCAAATGTAATTGGGCTCGCACCGATACGAGCGTCAAAGTAATCGTAGCTAAAGTTGCTCATTACTTGTGCTTGTTCATTTGGTTGTCCATCGACAGCTAGTGCTTGGCTAGAAGCCAATAGCATAGCGGTAGTAAGTAGAATTTTGCGCATAACGACCGTAAACCTTTATTAGTGTTGATCCCTTTGGTTTGATAAAAAATAGCCAAACCATAAACATTGAGATAGTTTAATCTAACTCGCGGAAAAGTAACCCATAAAAATGCTATTCATTTGTCATTTAGCTAAAAAACAAGCAAGTAAAGTACTGCTCTGTTACAGAGATCTCATGTTTTAGGGTTATTTAACAAAATCTAGTATCCATTCACTTGTTATTGATAACTATTAGATACACTTAATTTACTCACTGTTATGCAAAATACACTTCGTGTTAAAACTGCAATAGCGATTAAATCGCTATTCATCATCTAATCTCTATTTACCAACCTATCGCTATTCACCGAAACTAGTTCGCTTGTCTGACATTGATGTCAGTATGCGCTCAGTATCTAAAATGGAAGTCCAGTTTAACAACTGCTTGTCGTTTGCAATGACATAGTCTGTCAGTTGTTGAGTAATCGTGTCTCTAAGTTGATCGCCTTGCCAAGGTTTTGAAATATAAAAATCAAGCGCCGCGTTGTTAATTGCTGTGACGGTATCTTCTAGCCCGGCTTGCCCGGTGAGCAGCAGCTTGCGTGTTGGCTTTGTAGAATCGTGCTGGTTAAGTTCGATAAGAAAATCGATACCCGTTTTGTCCGGCATGATGTGGTCACACAAGATTAAGGCGAGTTTAATACCTTCCTGTCCCATTTCTTTAATTACTTGCTTAGCTTCATCGACCGATTCGGCTCCTTCAACAATAAAATTGTCTTCAAATGGTGCTAAATCTTGAAGGACACTGTTGAGAACCTCTGGCTCATCATCGACACATAAAATTAGGTACTTATTCATGAGGTGCTCCTTCTTGTTTGAATGGAAGCCACACTTGCATGTGTGTATGGCTGCCTACCTCAGACTCCACCAAAATAAAACCTTGATGAGCCGAAACGATTTGTTGAGAAATGGATAACCCAATCCCTAAACCGAAGTTGCCTTCTTTTTTGGTCGTGAAGTTTGGGTTGAAAATAGTGTTGATGTCTTCTTTGGCGATACCGTGTCCAGTGTCCGATATTTGCACTACAAGAAACGTGTCGTCACCTTTAGTTTCTTGAGACGTGGTGATAGAGACTTTGCCTCGCTCTGAAAGAGCATCAAGTGCATTAGAGAGAAGGTTGGTCCACACTTGTTGCAGCGAGAGCGACTGGCACAATAGAAGCGGCAAGTCGGTGTCGTAGTGTTTTTCAAGTTGGTGATGTTTGAGCCTGTTTTCAAAGATCACTAACGTATCTTCAAGCCCTTCGTGGATATCTGTGTAGTGGCGGACCTCTTCATCTTCTCGGGCATAGCTTTTTAGGCTTTTGACCATATCGGCAATACGTTTGCTGCAAACTTGAATTGAGCGGATAGAGTTTCCAACATAGTGATAATGCTCTAAGTCATTGAGCAGCTCTTTGCCTGCGACAGGGGAGTCTTTTAAGGTATCTAAAACCGCAGAGTCTTGGCTCAGGTTCAGTCTTACGGCTTTTTTGGCTAGCGCACGATCATCGATAGTAGAGGTGAGGTGCTTTACGAGTTGTCTTTCTTGAGCCGTTGATAGTGGCTTCGCCATTTTTGAATGTGCTAATACATCCGTCCCTTTATTTGATTCTGGGAGTGCCGAGTTCTCGAGTATTTGATCGAGATGTTCAGACAAGGTTTCAATACTTCTCAGTATGGCTGCAATCGGGTTATTTAACTCATGTGCGACACCTGCCACGAGTTGGCCGAGCATCGCCATCTTCTCTTTCTCGATCAATTGTTGATGTGCAGATTCCAACGATTCTAGCGTTTGCTGAAGCTGGATCTTATTGTTGATGCTTCTTTGTAAGCGTCGGTTAAAGTGACGGAGCAGTAGATTGGTAAATAGCGGTAGCAGAGTGTTGTTTGAATGCATCACCTGAGCAAAGCTATCTTTATCCAGTTTGATGACTTGGGTCTGAGTCAGAGTAATCGCAGTAGAAAACGAAGGCTCACCCGTCACGAATGACATCCCTCCGACAATATTGCCCTTAGAGTGACGCACAACTTCGCGTTGCTGCCCCAGTTCATCTTTTTTATAGAGCGCCGCTTCACCTTCAATAATTAACCAAAGAAAGCGATTATCTTCGCCCTCAACCGTCAGCAGATGCTCTGGTGAATAATCACGAATGGCCTTGGTTTTATCATCTTTTGAAAAGACATCCTGCAGAGCACTGACGACACGCTCAGCAAGGGCATTGTCAGAAAGCTGGTGGTAATCGTGAATGAAACCCGATTGGAAAGAGTGAATCTTTTGTTCAATGTGCGCTCTGAGTAAGCGCTGTTGATCCAATGCATCGCTGTAAGAGAGCAGGTTTTCTGAGTCGTATTGGATGACAAAAGACGTTAGCTCTTTTTGCGCTGATTTGAATAGAACCTGATCTTGAACTGGCTTGGTTAGACAGTGGTTGAGCCTGCCTTCATTTACAGCGGTTAGAATGGATTGAATGTCTGACGAAGCGCTGACTAATATCGTTCTTGCGGTATTACTATGGGGCAGCTGTTCGAGTTCAATCAGAAATTGCACGCCATTAAATTCAGAATGATGATGAGTGATCACCAAGGCTACGGTTTGGTTGTGATCATGAATATCTTCTAATGCGTGATGCGCGTCTTCTATGTTCTCGGCAGTATAAATATCGAATACAGAAGCCAACGGAGCCAACTCCGAACGTATTCTTTCAATGCTAACCGGATTATTGTCCAAACAGATAACAGCGTATTGATTCACAGCTCAACCTTAATAGTAGCGACGTCTCTAGCCTAGCAAGAACCGCCGAATAAGGATGAGAGCTAGCCGTTAATTTATTGAGGCAATCGAAGTATCGAGCAATAGACTGATTTAACTCAATGTTTCTTGTTTGCTACTGATGGGTTAGACTAAAAAAAACAGACACGTGTAGAAAGAGAACTCATGGAACAGTTAAGAAAAATTGGTGCAATTGGCGGCGCAATCTCATTGGCACTTTGTTGGCCACTAGCGGTTGGCCAAATTGGACAAAATGCCATTACCGATGGTGTTGCAAAGCTTAACAATTCAAGCATTCAAGCGGAGATCGTGGAGTACGATAGAGGTTACCTGTCTTCTAACGTAACTACTCGCCTAACTGTGACCGATGAAAACCTGAAAGAACAACTCGCGATTGATGGGCTGCCGAGTGAGTTTGTCATCAATAGTGCGGTTAGCCACGGTTTGGTGAGCCTGAATGCACTGTCGACGTTTGATAATACTGATATTCTGCCTCTAACTCTGACAACTAGCACTGAGCTAAACGGCAACACTGACTTTAACTTCGAGTTAAGCCAGTTCAATCATCAAGGTTCTGATGAGAATGGTACTTCGGTATCAATCACGAAATCGAATCTGTCTGGCCATGCCACTGTTTTAGGGCAAGTTGATTACGAGCTTTCAATCCCTTCAGTTCAAATTGATTTTGAAACCGGTGAAGAGGTAACACTGTCAAACCTAAAAGGTGTAGGTTCAGGTCAACAAGCGAAAGGCTACTGGTTAGGTTCTCAGAATTTTACTATCGATAGCTTCTTGGTTACAGACTCTGCAATGCAGCCTTTCATGACCATTGAAAACTCTAAGTACGATTTTGAATCACATCTAGATGAAGCGACTAAGCGTCTGCGCAGCAACCTTAAGCTGGATATCGCAAACATCGAGACCAGTGAAGGCCAGTTGAACAACCTAAACGTCGATTTCGAAATGTCGAAATTGGATAGCGAATCGTTTGAGAAAATCTTTGAGATTTACCAATCTAATCCAGTAATGACGCAAGAAGACGTTGCCGAGATCATTCCATTTATCGATATCCTGTTTGCTAAAGGCTTCGACCTTTCAATGAACAATATGTCGTTAGATCTAGGTAAGGGTCAATTCGAATCTAAGTGGTTAGTGAGCGTACCGGAAGGAACCGAAAACATCAGCAGTAATCCTTCGATGATTGTACCTGCATTAAAGGGTAACGTTCACTCTAGCTTCTCAAATGAGCTTGTTGAAGAGTACCCATTCATCCGTGAAGGTATTGATGAATTGCTTGTGATGGAAATGATCAAGGAAACAGAAAGTGGTTATGAAATCAGCGCTGACTTAGAAAATGGAAACCTAGTGTTCGAAAATGGACAAGAAATTCCATTAATCGCTCTACTTATGCCGGTTTTTGTTCAATAAACAGAACAGGCTTGAATACTGATAGGGTGATTTAGCAGGTTCAGCTTAAACATTTTATACGGTACAAAACAAAAGAGGTCTTAAGACCTCTTTTGTTGTTTTTATGTTGGGTAAAACATGGTATTACTTGCATAGTTATTATTTAGCAGGAGCAATCATCCCCATGGAACTTACATTAGATAACGTATTCAACTTCAGTGCTGGCCCAGCTGCACTGCCTAAACCGGTAATGAAACAAGCGCAGGCGGACTTTATTGATTGGAATGGTTTAGGGACTTCCGTGATGGAAATCAGCCATCGCAGCAAGGAATTTATTCAAGTTGCTGACGAGTCCGAACAGGACCTACGTGATCTTCTGAACATCCCAGACAACTACAAAGTTCTTTTCTGTCAGGGGGGCGCTCGTGCTCAATTCGCTGCTGTTCCTCTAAACCTTTTAGGTGACGCGACGAAAGCGACTTACATTGATGCGGGTTACTGGGCAGAAAGTGCAGTGACTGAAGCGAGCAAATATTGCGAAATCGATGTATTCAACGCCAAGACGTCAATTGATGGCAAAGCAGCGGTTGTTCCAGCTAAAGATTGGAAAATCGACCCGGAAGCGGCGTATGTACATTTCTGTCCAAATGAGACCATCGATGGTATTGAAATCAGTGAGCTTCCTCAAACGGATAAGCCAATCGTAGCGGATATGTCATCTAACATTCTGTCTCGTAAGATCGATGTGTCTCAGTACGGTGTTATCTACGCTGGAGCTCAAAAGAATATAGGCCCTGCTGGTATTTGCATTGCTATCGTGCGTGATGATCTGCTAGAGCTAGCAAACGACGTATTGCCGAGCATTCTTAACTACAAAGTACTTGCTGAAAAAGACTCAATGTTCAACACACCGCCAACGTATGCTTGGTACCTATCAGGCCTCGTATTCAAGTGGTTGAAAGCTCAAGGTGGTGTAGAAGCGATGGAATTAGTGAACAAAGAGAAAGCTGCGCTGCTTTATAATGCGATTGATAGCTCAGCTTTCTACAGAAACGATGTTCATACAGTAAACCGTTCAAGAATGAACGTGCCATTCCAATTAGCGAAACCAGAGCTAGATGCTAAGTTTTTAGAGTTGGCTGATGCTGCTGGTCTGAAATCACTAAAAGGCCACAGAGCGGTAGGTGGGATGCGAGCATCACTTTACAACGCGATGTCTCTGGAAGGCGTGCAAGTATTAGTCAGCTTCATGAAAGACTTTGAAGAAAAATACGCTTAATTAAGGCGTATTTCACAATAAGAGGAGCGAAAGCTCCTCTTTTTTTACTTGCTGAAAAGGAAGGGTATGAAGAAGTTAGGTACAGTAAACAGTGTTTTGGGCGGTAAGGTTGTTGCTTTTGCTCACGGTACACAGAGTGCTATCAATAAGCAGGTTTTATCTGAGCGCCAATACACCACTGAGCTTGGATTTATTAACGATGAGCAAGGCGACCCTCGCTTTCATGGTGGTATTCAGAAAGCCCTTCATATCTACCCAAGCGAGCACTACTTAATTTGGCAGGAGGAGTTGGGCGACAAAGCAATCTTCCAATCTGAAGGTGCATTTGGTGAGAACATAAGTTCAAGTGGGGTGACTGAAGCTTCCATTTGTTTAAAAGATAAGATTCGAATTGGTTCAACCTTGCTGGAAGTTTCACAAGGTCGTATGCCTTGTTGGAAGCTCAATGTACGATTCGATCAAAATGATATGGCGAAAAGGCTACAAGACACCCTTCGAACTGGCTGGTACTTCCGTGTTTTGGAAGAGGGTGATATCGGCTCCGGCGACGAGATTATCCTGTGTGAAAGACCTTACCCAGAATGGCCGTTAAGCCGGGTTATGGGGGCGGTGTTCACGGGTTGTTTAGATAAACAAGAGCTTAGAGAATTGGCGGAGCTGCCTCTAGTGGAATCTTGGGGCACGCTCGTAGAACGTCGACTTCAAACTGGCGAAGTTGAAGATTGGGAAATGAGATTGGTTGGCCCGACAGCCGAGTAGACTTTCTATTCATGCTTAAAAGACAATCATGCGCAAAACAAAACGCTCACTATCTAGAAGATGTGAGCGTTTTTAGTTCTGAGGTGAGCACTTATTAGTCAGTAACTAACAGCGACTAGTTTATCTAGCTATAACCAGAAATCTTTAACAGGCATATCAGGGCTAAAATGGTGCGCAATCTGTGCTTGTAGAAGCTCCGCTGTCGCAATCGCATCAGTTAACGCATGATGCGGAGTATAGTCAGGCAAGTGGTATCTACGACGGCTCTGACCAAGCCTTACTGACGCAGGCTTCTTACCTTTTAGCTTATTCCATAGACCGCCGGCCAGTTTGTTTTGGATTTGAGATTCAATCTCGAGCGTGTCGAGGACTGGAAACTCAATTCCTTCACCTAATCTGACCTTCAACGCGTTATCCAAGAAATCACGCTCGATGCGGCGATAATGAACGACTGGGATATGGCCGCCCATTGATTCTAAGATCTCATCTAATACTTCACTTAAGTCTGGCGCATCAATGATGTCGTTGTGAGTGATGCCATGGATAACAACCGAGTCTTCTTCCAATTTCTGCTTTGGTCTCAGGGTCCAGTGCTTGGCTTGTCTTAGGTAGATTCGATTTAGCGTAAACGGAACTAGACCAATGGTAATGATGCCATCTTTGTTTGGGTTTAAACCCGTTGTCTCAAAGTCGACAGCTAAGAAAGTCACTTCTGATAATGGCGTATCAGGTGCAGGAAGAGGCTGGCTATAAAATTGCTTTAAGCGCTCGTCTCTCGCTCGTTCCAATTTCTGAGCAAACTTAAATGGCCAATCGACTGCAGGTGATCTGAATAGTTTGTTCATGGCGCCTACTTAAACTTATTGCTAGCTTGATAACGAAACTTAAGGAAGTTCTGCGCATTACTTAATATTTGGAATGCATCCTTCAGGTTACGTCGCTCGAAGTCAGAAAGGTTCTCTGGCTCAATGTTGTTATCAGGCTCAATGTTGTTGTCGACATCGTGTGCTTGGTGGCGAATACGAACTAAAGAGATGAATTCCATCGCATCTTTCAAGTCTTGAGCTCGACCTTTTGGCAAAATACCTGCGTCGATAATGTCATCTAAACGTTCGAATGAGTTCTTAGAGCGAGATGCGACTGCTAAAGAGTGAACACGGATTAGATCGGCAAGTGGTGCGGTACCACGACGTTTAAGATTGATCGAGTTGTTATGACGACCATCTTTCTCCATTACGAAATCTTTAAAGAAACCCAGAGGCGGTGTTCGGTTGAGTGCGTTACGAGCAAGACACGCCAAGAAACGGTTGTTCTTACGCGCACGTCTTACAATAAAACTATTTAACTGTTCTGCCCATTTTAAGCGGCCATAAACACCATCTAAATCAAAGAAGATAGAGGCGTTCAGCAGTGCTTTCGGGTTTGGATCATCAATCCAATCAGCGAAGCATTCTTCCCATTGTCGACGTGTCATACGCCAAGTTGGGTTAGTGGCCATGATGTCACCGGTACAGTACACATAGCCACATTGGTCTAAGCCATCACAAATGAAGGTCGACAGCTCTTCAAAGTACTTACCGTGCTTTTTCTCATCGTAGGTATCATCAAGAATAATTGCGTTATCTTGGTCAGTAACGAGCAGCTGCTCATCACGCCCCATTGAGCCGAGCGCGAGGAAACAATAAGGGATCGGCGCTTTACCGAGTTTATCTTCGGCTAGTTCAATAATTCGTTGTTTAAAGCTACGGCCAATTACCGACATTGCGGTACCCACCATGTGGGCGTTGGCGTCTTCGTTAACCAAGCGCACAAAGCTGTCTTTTACTTGCTCAGAAAGGACTTTAAGATCTTCGATGCTTTGCTGTTGGAAGATGCTGCTTACCAATAACAGCGAGTTTTGAGATTCGTAACGTACAATATCGGTCGCTTCAATAATACCAATAGGCTTCTTATCTTTTAGTACTGGTAGGTGATGCACGTTGTAGCGAAGCATGGTCATCATGGCTTCGTAGACATAGGCATTATGATCGAGCGAGATAACCTCTGCTGTCATTACACTTGATACTTCATCCGATGGATCGAGTCCTTCTGCTAAAACTCGGGTACACAGATCACGGTCGGTAATGATGCCAATAACGGGCGTCGAATCGTCTTCATCATCTTCAACAATATCCGGGTCGATGATCAGCAAAGATGAAACATTATCTTGTGCCATCATGGTAGCAGCTTGTTGGATGGTTCGTGTTTTTTCGATCATTGGCGCTTCGCTAGTCAGCAGCGTCTTTACCTTTGACGTGGTTAGATCGTTAGCGTCGTTGCTGTCTGAGTTAGCCTGACGCAGTCGCGCATTATCTTCTACTTCGACAAAGTCAGCGAATGAATCATAGTTGTCGTAGAGTTCTTGGAAAATAGGTTCAGGGATACAGTAGAGTAGGGTGTCTTCTGTTGCTTTTACCGGGAAGCGAACTTTATTGTTGGTGAGTAGCCCCATTTGGCCAAATAAGTGTCCCTCATCCAGCCGGTTATAGAGCTCACCTTTACGACGATAGACTTCTACTTCGCCGCTTCGAACAATGTAAAGGTCGTTAATCTGATCACCAAAGTGAATGATAGGGGTATCTTGGCGGTAATAAGAAATTTCGACGCTACTGGTCACTTTCGCCAACATCTCCTCTGGGAGTTCTGTGAAAGGGGGGTATTGTGCCAGAAAGTTTTGAATCTCTAATAACTCAGCATCCATAATGATCATCCATTGGTTTGTATGATTTCATGGTACAACATTTGATAATATTTTGCCGTCACAAATCAATCTGTGAGCTAAAACCTTTTTAAAGTCTTAGGGATAGACTAATCTTTCAAATAATAGGGTGATAGTTAAAGGATGATAGGAATGCCGAAGTGGAAACTTAGTTTAGTGTCTGCAATTTTTATGTTTTCTTCAAGTTCGTGGGCCGAAACTCACCGTGTGGATATTCTGGATTATGACCATATATACGCCACCGCTCATTCGGGAAGTTTGAATGAAGATGCAGGCAGCAATAACAATGCATCATCCTATGGATTAGGTATTAGCTATGCGATAACGGATGATTGGCTATTGTTGGGTGACTACAGTGCTCGTTTCATTCACCCAGATGAATCAACAACTCGAATGGATACCCTTATGCCGGGCATTGGGTACCGTTACAGTATTAAGCGAGATCTAGATATAGTGGCTTACTACCTGCTTGGTATTACTAAGGGGGAAGTCGAAGATAATGGAACTAACATTACTCGCTCGTCAGACACGGAGTTTATCCAAGGGATAAAAGCCGAACTCAACTATGGCTTTGCGAAACGTTGGATTGCTAACGGTAGTGTGCAAGTGAACCGAAGTGACTTGTTTGATGAAGAAATTTACCACGTGGGTTTACGTTATCTCGTGACCAACAAGTTTGCGATTGGTGGCTCTTATCAACACAGAAATGGCGAAGGTAAGATTCGTAGTGAACGCACTAACGAGCTAGGTGTAGAGTTCTTCCTAGAGTATTAGTTAGCGATATATAGACTAAGCGTCTTAAAAACTGACATATAAAGGAGACAGACACAAAAAAGCCAGCTTAATAGCTTAATGCCGTTCGGATAAGCATTATTGCTTGAACCTGAACGGATATTTGGCTGGG
>NZ_JBFSTC010000042.1:0-40702 GCF_041466605.1 Vibrio sp. 10N.247.310.17
TGTTTGCCGATAATTTCGCCACTAAGTCATAAGCTGTGCGTCATGTCTCTTTTCAGGCCAAGCCTTAAACTATATTCTGACGCCTCAATTTTTAAAGAAGTAATAACACCATGACATCAACAAACACTCTGCCACCAGCTGGGGTAATGCGCCGATTTGGTGCCTTGTTCTATGACGCACTCATTGTAATCGCTATTGAAATGATGGCTGCCGGCATCATTGTTGCTCTACTGCACGCACTCATGGCTCTTGGTATTTTTAACCATAGCGGGTATGCCGATGTCAGTGACTTCTTGACTAATCATCCGATTTGGAGCCCTGCGTATACTTTTTACTTGGTCGTCGTTTGGATTTACTTCTTTGTCTTCTTCTGGACCAGAGCAGGTCAAACTCTGGGGATGAGAGCTTGGAAGCTACGAGTTCAAAACAAAGATGGCTCTGCGATCACAATAACTCAAGCGCTAATACGTTTAGGTACATCGGGGTTTGGACTTGCAAACTTATGTGTTCCATTCGATCCTCAGAAACGTGGCTTTCACGATATCTGGGCAAAGACCGAAGTCGTTGTGTTGCCAAAAGCACAATAACGCAATTAAGCGAACTTAAAGCAAGATCAAAAAAGGAAGGCGCAATGCCTTCCTTTCTTCTATTTATAGTTTCCGCCTCAAAAGCATAATGGCAATTCCGAAGAACACCACGCTAGGGGCTATCGCACCAAAAGCAGGTGGTATTTGGTAAACCAAGCTGATTGGCCCAAAGAACTCGCTGGATATATAGAAAGTAAAACCAGCAATCACACCAGAGAGAATCCTTGCTCCCATGGTCACGCTACGTAAAGGACCAAAGATAAACGACAATGCCATCAACATCATGACCGCTATCGAAATAGGTTGAGTTATCTTTCGCCACAATGCTAGCTCATAACGTGCTGCATCTTGTTCTGATGCTTTGAGATAAGAAACATAGTCATACAGCCCACTTAACGACAGCTCCTCCGGTTTCACCGTCACTATCGCGAGTTTGTCTGGAGCTAACGATGTTTCCCAAGAAAAAGTCGGTAAACTCTCTTTAGTGACCTGAATATCATTCTCAAAAGAGGTGACCTCAACATCGCGCATTGTCCAAACGTTGTTTCCAACGTAATCGACTTCTTTTGAATATATGGCCGTTTTCAGAGCCTTGTTCTCATCATAGCGCCACATGTTCAAACCATAGAGCTTATCATCGTCTATTTTAACAATGAAAATGAAGTCGTTGGCATCTCGAGCCCAAACACCGCTTTGAGTAGAAATAATACTACCACCAGCAACCGAGATGGTTCTTAAATCACGAGCCATCTTCTGCGCTTGCGGAGCTCCCC
Organism: Vibrio sp. 10N.247.310.17; assembly: GCF_041466605.1. Taxonomy (NCBI): domain Bacteria; kingdom Pseudomonadati; phylum Pseudomonadota; class Gammaproteobacteria; order Vibrionales; family Vibrionaceae; genus Vibrio; species Vibrio sp. 10N.247.310.17. Next base: position 1,361 of record NZ_JBFSTC010000042.1, read on the forward strand.
ACTGCCCAAGCAATGTCACTATCACCATTAACGGAATCGCAGTCTTAAGTACCGATAAACCAATATCTAACTTAGAGAAACCCGCGGCTTGCATAACCACAAGCTCAGAACTCGCAGCAAGCATACCAAGCCCAATCAATGCACCAAGCAATGCCGCCATTGGGAAGAACATTTCGATATCACGAGGAATACTCAATAAAACGAAATACAACGCTTGTAATAGATCGTATGTACCACGACCTACCTTCCGCAATTGCTCAACGTACTTGATAATTCCAGAGAGACCGACAAACGTCACCAATACCAGTGACGTGGTCGCGATGATGGTTCTGCCTATATATAAATCGAGAATCTTAAACACGGCTTAAGCCAACCTCTTATTCTTGAATTTTTCTTTCAAACGCCTAACAGGCACACTATCCATAAAGTTGGCACCAATCGCGACAAACAATAATAATGCATTGATTGGCCACATGCCTATTGCAGCAGGAATGTCCCCTTCTTCAATTGAAGATTTGGTTGCACTGATTGCCAAGAAGTAAGTCAAATAAATCAGGATTGCCGGACCTATTTTTGCAAAACGACCTTGTCGTGGATTAACTGCTGACAGCGGTACAACGAGCATAGTCAACAATGGGATACACAACACCAGTGACATGCGCCACTGCAACTCAGCCTTGGCACGATTATCTTGATTTCCAATAAGATCAATAGTTGGAATCGCTTCCCACTCTCGACCTTTCTTTTCTACTTCACGCTGACCAATTAAGCCTTCATACTCTTCAAAGTGCGTCACTCTATAATCAAGGCGAGAAGGCACTCCTTCATGACGAGTACCATCGTACATCACAATAACTTGGCGGCCATCGCTCAATTCTTTTACGTCTCCCGACTTAGAGAACATCACACTAGGAAGCACTGAGTCACGAGGTCGCATTTGAGAAACGAACACATTGTCTAATTGATTACCATCGATACCCTCTATAAACACAACTGAAGAACCATCGGGAGTCCTTGCAAATTTGCCTTTGGGTAGTAAATCGACGCTGTTCTCTGCAGCCACTTCCTCATACATTTGTTCTACTTTATCTTGTGACCACGGAGACAGCCAAAAGGAGTTAAAAGCAGCGACAGTTGCGGTAATCAACGCCAGATAAAGTGCTGATTGGATGAGGAATTTATTGCCAATACCCGTAGCATTCATCACCACAATCTCACTTTCGGCATAAAGGCGGCCAAAAGTCAGCAAAATGCCAATATAGATACTAAGTGGAAGCATCAAGAGCCCCATCGCTGGCATATTTAGACCCACGATCGATAATACAAGGCTTGCTGGAATATCACCATCAGAGGCGTCGGCTAAAACACTGATGAACTTTTGGCTGAGAAACACGAGAAAGAGAACAAAAAATATCGCAAATTGGCTCTTGATTGTCTCTCGGATCAAATATCTAACAATAATCACGCTCAAATTACCTATACAAAACTTGTTTTTTTGATTGAATCACTATAATTTCCCGTTGAACCTTTTATTTTTTAAATTTTTAGCTAAGTGTTAACGTTCTTCTTTAAGGTCAGTTCCATTGTAGGATCCAACAAGTAAGAACCCATTATCCAACATTTAGTTCGATTTGTCTTCAGGATGTAGGAGTACGCATGGAGTTCAGTGTAAAAAGTGGCAGCCCAGAGAAACAGCGCAGCGCATGTATCGTTGTCGGTGTATTCGAACCGCGCCGCCTTTCTCCAGTAGCCGAGCAGTTAGATAAGATTAGCGATGGCTATATTAGTTCACTGCTTCGTCGCGGTGATCTAGAGGGTAAACCTGGCCAGATGCTACTACTGCATCAAGTACCTGGTGTACTTTCAGAACGTGTTCTGCTTGTAGGCTGCGGTAAAGAACGTGAGCTAGGCGAGCGTCAATATAAAGAAATTATCCAAAAAACCATCAGCACACTAAACGAAACGGGTTCTATGGAAGCAGTATGTTTCCTGACTGAACTGCACGTTAAAGGTCGTGATACTTACTGGAAAGTTCGCCAAGCAGTAGAAGCGACTAAAGATGGCCTTTACACTTTTGATCAATTCAAGAGTAATAAACCAGAGACTCGTCGTCCACTACGTAAACTGGTATTCAACGTACCAACTCGTCGTGAATTAAGCCTTGGTGAGAAAGCAATCTCTCACGGTCTTGCGATTGCTTCAGGTGTGAAAGCGTCTAAAGATCTAGGCAACATGCCACCTAACATCGCAAATCCTGCTTACCTTGCTTCTCAAGCTCGTCGCTTGGCCGATGATTACGAGACAGTGAAAACGAAGATCATTGGCGAAGAAGAGATGGAAAAGCTGGGTATGACTTCATACTTAGCGGTAGGCCGTGGTTCTAAGAACGAATCTATGATGTCTATCATGGAATATAAAGGTGCTGCTGACCCAGATGCAAAACCGATTGTTCTAGTCGGTAAAGGTCTTACTTTCGATTCAGGCGGTATTTCGCTTAAGCCTGGTGAAGGCATGGATGAGATGAAGTACGACATGTGTGGTGCGGCTTCTGTATTCGGTACAATGAAGGCACTAGCTAAACTGAACCTACCGATTAATGTAGTTGGTATCCTAGCAGGTTGTGAAAACATGCCAGGCAGCAATGCTTACCGCCCAGGTGATATCCTAACGACCATGTCAGGCCAAACAGTTGAAGTGTTAAACACGGATGCTGAAGGTCGCTTGGTTCTATGTGATGCGCTTACTTACGTTGAACGCTTTGAACCAGACTGTGTTGTCGATGTAGCAACACTCACTGGCGCGTGTCTGATGGCGTTAGGTCACCACATCAGTGCTGTACTGTCTAATCACAACCCACTATCTCACGAGTTAGTGAATGCTTCTGAGCAAGCAAGTGACAGAGCATGGCGCATGCCAATGGCCGATGAATACCATGAGCAACTAACGAGTCCATTTGCAGATATGGCAAATATCGGTGGCCGACCTGCTGGTACAATCACAGCAGCATGTTTCTTATCTAAATTTGCTAAAAAGTACCACTGGGCACACATTGACAGTGCCGGTACAGCTTGGAAGTCAGGCGCAGCGAAAGGCTCGACAGGTCGTCCTGTCTCAATGCTTGTCCAATTCTTATTGAACCGCAGCGGCCATGAGACTGAAGAGCAATCTTCAAAATAATAGAAAGGGCCTACGGGCCCTTTTTTAATAAGCGTTATTTGCTAGCTCCTGTTGACCAAGTATGATTGGTTTCCACGATTCCAAGTTCGAGTATTCAGTATGCAGACTGCCACATTTTATATTGTGTCTTCAGACAGCCCACAAGCCGGCGAAGAGGGTTTTGCTCACTACGTGTTGTTTCTTGCTCAGCATTTTGCAAAACAAGGCGCTAAACTTTATCTCAACTGTAACGATAAAGTTCATGCTGAGCGTATCGCTGAAGTTTTTTGGCAGGTAGAGCCTACTGAATTTATAGCGCACAACTTGGTTGGCGAAGGTCCAAAATATTCAACGAATATTGAGATAGGCCATCAAGGAGTCAAACCTAATTGGAACCGCCAATTGGTAATAAATCTGGCCGATAATCATACAACCTTTGCGAACGCCTTTGCTCAGGTGATAGACTTCGTTCCTTGCGAAGAAAAAGCTAAGCAACTCGCTCGAGAAAGGTATAAAATTTACCGTCAGGCTGGATATCAGCTACAAACTATCGAGATTCAACATCCATAGTCAAACCTCATAGTTAAAGCTATCTTTGGATTTAGATTCAAGAAGCTTCACTTATGAAGTTTGACCACGATTAACCATTCACAGTATCCGTTATAAGAGCACTATGGAAAAGACATACAACCCAACATCAATCGAACAAGCTCTGTATAAGACTTGGGAAGAGAAAGGCTACTTTAAGCCACACGGTGACACATCAAAAGAAGCTTACAGCATCATGATCCCGCCACCGAACGTCACTGGTAGCCTACACATGGGTCACGCGTTCCAAGATACGATCATGGATACGCTTATCCGTGCTCAACGTATGAAAGGCAAAAACACGCTTTGGCAAGTGGGTACTGACCACGCTGGTATCGCAACTCAAATGGTTGTTGAGCGTAAGATTGCAGCTGAAGAAGGCAAAACAAAACACGATTACGGTCGTGAAGCTTTCATCGACAAGATCTGGGAATGGAAAGGCGAATCAGGTGGCACGATCACTCAACAACTTCGTCGTCTTGGTGCATCTGTAGACTGGGATCGTGAGCGATTCACTATGGATGATGGTCTATCAGCTGCGACTCAAGAAGTGTTTGTTCGTCTATACGAAGAAGACCTAATCTACCGTGGTAAGCGCCTAGTAAACTGGGATCCTAAACTGCACACTGCAATTTCTGATCTTGAAGTTGAAAACAAAGACAAAAAAGGTTTCATGTGGCACTTCCGCTACCCACTAGCGAATGGTGTTAAAACCGCTGATGGCAAAGACTACATTGTCGTTGCGACTACACGTCCTGAAACCATGCTTGGTGATACAGGCGTTGCAGTTAACCCTGAAGATCCTCGCTACAAAGATCTTATCGGCAAAGAAATCCTGCTTCCTATCGTAAATCGTCTTATCCCTATCGTAGGTGATGAGCACGCTGACATGGATAAAGGCACGGGTTGTGTGAAAATCACGCCAGCTCATGACTTTAACGATTACGAAGTGGGCAAGCGCCATAGCCTACCAATGATCAACATCCTAACGTTCAACGGTGATATCCGTGACACGGCAGAAATCTTCACAACGAACGGTGAAGAAAGCGATGTGTACTCAACAGATCTTCCAGCTAAATACCAAGGTATGGAGCGTTTTGCCGCTCGTCGTGCAACGGTTGCTGAATTTGAAGAGCTAGGCCTACTTGAAGAAATCAAAGATCACGACCTAACCGTTCCTTACGGTGACCGTGGTGGTGTGGTTATCGAACCAATGCTGACGGACCAATGGTACGTGCGCACAGCGCCTCTTGCTGCTCCTGCTGTTAAAGCCGTTGAAGATGGTGAGATCCAATTCGTACCTAAGCAGTACGAAAACATGTACTTCGCGTGGATGCGTGACGTGCAAGACTGGTGTATCTCTCGTCAACTTTGGTGGGGCCACCGTATCCCAGCATGGTACGACAACGATGGTAAAGTTTACGTAGGTCGCACTGAAGAAGAAGTTCGTGAAAAGAACAACCTTTCACCGGTAATTGTTCTTAAGCAAGACAACGACGTTCTTGATACATGGTTCTCTTCTGCACTTTGGACGTTCGGCACACAAGGCTGGCCTGAAGATACTGAAGCAATGAAAACATTCCACCCATCAGAAGTACTAGTATCTGGTTTTGATATTATCTTCTTCTGGGTTGCTCGTATGATCATGATGACCATGCACTTCGTGAAAGACGAAGACGGCAAGGCTCAAGTACCTTTCAAAACAGTTTACATGACGGGCCTTATCCGTGATGAAAACGGCGACAAGATGTCTAAATCGAAAGGTAACGTACTTGACCCTATCGATATGATTGACGGCATCGGCCTTGAAGAGCTAGTAGAAAAGCGTTGTGGCAACATGATGCAACCTAAACTGGCTGCTAAGATCGAAAAAGCAACACGTAAGACTTTCGAAGATGGTATCGAACCATACGGTACTGATGCACTGCGTTTCACTCTTGCTGCTATGGCTTCAACTGGCCGTGACATCAACTGGGACATGAAGCGTCTTGAAGGTTACCGTAACTTCTGTAACAAGCTATGGAACGCAAGCCGTTACGTACTGATGAACACAGAAGAGCACGATTGTGGCATGTCACTGTCTGTTGAAGACCGTGCAAACATGGAATTCTCTCTAGCAGACAAGTGGATTGAATCTCAGTTTGAAGTTGCAGCGAAAGAATTTAACGCTCATCTAGACAACTACCGTCTAGACATGGCAGCAAACACGCTTTACGAATTCATCTGGAACCAATTCTGTGACTGGTACCTAGAGCTAACTAAACCTGTTCTTTGGAAGGGTACTGAAGCTCAACAACAAGCGACTCGTTACACGCTTATCACGGTTCTAGAGAAGACTCTGCGTCTTGCTCACCCTGTTCTTCCTTACATCACTGAATCTATCTGGCAAAGCGTTAAGCCGCTAGTAGACGGCGTTGAAGGCGAGACCATCATGACTCAAGCGCTTCCTCAGTTTAATGAAGCTAACTTCAATGCTGAGATCGTTGACGACATCGAATGGGTTAAAACTTTCATCACAGCTATCCGTAACCTACGTGCGGAATACGACATTGCACCAAGCCAAGGCTTAGAAGTAATGATCAAAGTCGCTGATGAGAAAGATGCAGCTCGTATCGAAGCAAATAAGATCGTTCTTACTTCTCTAGCTAAGCTAGACGATATTAAAGTTCTAGCAGACGGCGAAGCGACTCCAGCTTGTGCAACTAAACTTGTTGGCAAATCTGAGCTGATGATCCCAATGGCGGGTCTTATCGACAAAGATGCTGAGCTTGCTCGTCTAGATAAAGAAGTAGCGAAGACTCACGGTGAGATTAAGCGTATCGAAGGTAAGCTAGGTAACGAAGGTTTTGTTGCTAAAGCACCAGAAGCGGTTATCGCGAAAGAGCGTGAAAAGCTTGAAGGCTACCAAGAAACTCTTGTTAAGCTAGAAGAGCAAAAAGCGACAATCGCTGCTCTTTAAAACTGAATGAACGAGGAGGTTTCGAACCTCCCGCTCTAGACAAAAAGGTTGGCCTTCATGGTCAGCCTTTTTTTGTGCCCTAAGTTCCAGTCCAATCAACCTCACTCCAGCTTATTGATAGCTTTTGCCTATCAAAACAATCTTAACTTCCCGTTAGATTTAATGATAATAATTCTCAATAATAGTTCTATCGAAACAACACAACGACTGAGTAATTATCATGAAAAAGACACTAACCTTTGCTGCATTACATTTTACTATCGCATTTAGTGTCGCTTACGTACTAACTGGCGACATCTTAATTGGTAGCTTAATCGCTATGATTGAGCCTTCTGTGAATACCGTCGCCTTCTATTTTCATGAAAAGGCGTGGGCTCAAGTTCCAGCGCTTAAAGCTCGTCAGTGGATGACAAAGTTAAAAACAGCAAGCTTCGCTACTATCCACTTTAGTGTTGCCTTTACCGTTGTCTATTTATTGACTGGCGACGCCTTTGTTGGTGGTGTGATGGCAACGTTAGAACCCGCTTTGAATACTGTGGCTTACTATTTCCATGAGAAGGTGTGGTTACGAAAAGCAGAAAGCAAAGCAGCACAACCACAGTTTTGTTTGCACCAACATGCTTAACCTAAACAGTTTACTGTTGACATGGTTGCGATTCGCAATTAAATTACAGTTGTACATCGCAACTATATTGAGAGGCAACATGACTTCAGCACAACTTAGAGAATTATCACGTCAACTCGTTCGACAGCTTGGAATGCTCGACAAAGATTGTGGTGTTATTGCCCTACCTCCGATTCAAGCTCATACACTGATTGAACTAGAACAGCAGCCATTAACCGTGAACCAATTAGCGGATAAGCTCAATATTGATAAATCCAACGCCAGTAGAGCAGTCAACAATCTAGCGAAGAACTCGTTAATTCAAACCTCACCACACCCCAACGATAAGCGTAGTGTTGTAGCATCAGTAACAGAGCAAGGGATAAACACTCTTGCCAAACTTCACAATCAACAAAATCAATTTTATGACTCGGTACTTGAGCGTTTAACGGAAGCGGAAACTCAACAAGTTTCGGGGGGAATCGAGCACTACCTTAAAGCACTGCAACAAAGCCACGCTTCAATCGATGTGGTGGTTCGCCCCCTACAACAGCAAGACAACACCGTAGTGGCCAATGTGATTCGCCAAGTCTCTTATGAAAACGGGCTAACTGAAGATAAAGGTTATGGTGTGGCTGATCCCACCTTAGAAGACATGTTCAGTGTTTATAACAATGAAAGATCTCAGTATTGGGTGATTGAACTTGATGGAAAGGTTGGTGGTGGTGGTGGATTTGCACCATTAGCAGGTATGCCTGAAGTCTGCGAACTGCAAAAAATGTACTTCTTACCAGAAACCAGAGGCAAAGGCTTAGCGAAGAAGTTGGTTAATATGTCGATGGAGAAAGCTAAGGAACTGGGTTATCAACATATGTATCTGGAAACGACCGAATGCCTTAATGCCGCCGTTAAACTTTACGAAAAATTGGGCTTTGAACACCTTGATTCAGCTTGGGGAGAAACAGGCCATGACGCTTGTGAGGTTGTCATGGCCAAAACGCTATAATGTGTTTTTGAAATAGGGTGATCGTCGGCAGTTCATTAGATGACAAGCGAGTGAGCAAATTGATTCATTACGTAACGGGCTAATTGAATAACCGCTAGTTACGCAAAAAGTTACTCACGCAAGAGGCTGGATTCAAGGCTACGAAAGAACTCTCTTCTTGCCCATCAAGTACCACTTCTAATTGATATAGATGCTTAGGGTTGGGCTTCTCAAGGTTAAATACCATGGGAGCCTCCACCTGAAACACAACGCCGGTATGCTCTGCGCGCACATCTATCGGCATTACGAGTGTCATGCCATTAAACTTGATGGATGCCGATATTAACCCCGGCTTTAGCGTTTGATAGATAACATCTACTTTGAACTCACAGCCACCGCCATGGTGCCAGATCTGCTCTGTGACAACTTGCTCTAGTTTGACGTTTCGAACGAACTGCAGGTATGGCGCTTGCCAAATCCCGATGCGCGAATCAGATTTAGCGACAACCTGTGAAGATACAGAATCATCCATATCCTCTTCAAGCAGCAGGCTCTCTTCTTCTTCAAGGAAAAGGATCTCAAAACGGTTTCGGCCAGACTGCATATAAGGGCGGATGTCTTTGCGATATTCAGCTTGGCTACCATCGCAATCAAACACGGCAACGCCATTGAGTCGCACTTCTGCAAAGTAGTCAACGCCTGCGACGACTAGCTCAACAAATGGGCACGCCAACATGGCATCATCCACTTCGATGTCATGCATCAGGTGCCATTCTTGCTCTGCGATTTCCTGTTCACTCAAGCTACTAGGGAGCTTTGAGCTTAATGGAGCAGGAAAGGTAATGTCATCTTGTGGGATAGAGAGATCCGTCAGTGGCGAAATTTGCCAAAGACCATCGAGAGGTAGCCGCATGTCATTCCTTGAGCTAGATCAATTTTGACCGCATTATAATGAATAAATGCATATAAAGACATTTATTTTTCTGAGGACAAAAAAATGCCAGCTCAAGGCTGGCATTCTTTAAAAGAGGGAGAGATTACTCTTCGCCTTCATCATCTTCGTCAGGGTAGATAGCATCTTCACCTTCGTAGTAAGTGCCCCAACCGTCGTAGATAATGTCAAATTTCTCTGCAAGATTTACAAGCTTCTCAACTTGCTCATCAATCGCTTCTGCGTTCAGAGTACACTGCATCGTTGCATCACAACAAAGTAGCTTGTTGCCATCTTCGTCTTCTGTCTCTTCAGCTTCAAGCACTTCAAAGCCCATTTTGAATGCTTCAACAACGGCTTTCTCAAGTACTGCGAAATCTTCAGCGAATAGGTGATGCTCGATATCGTATAGAGCTTCAGGATCGCTACCATCTTCGATTAGTGCTTCAATGATGTCGCGAGTCTCTCCTTTTTGAAATTCAATTAATTCCGCTACTGATAGATATTCATCTTCGTGAGACATGTGTCTGCTCCAGAGTGTTGACTATGAAAAGATCAAATTTGATTGCCACGAAATATGGCACGGATCGTCTAGAAAAGCCACCTAGATCAGGTGTAGAAGAGCAAGTTTATCGCTAGATAACAGAAGGGATATCAATTAAAAAGTGAAATCAAAATCACAGAAACAAATTTTCAACATATTATTAACCATCGTGTGTTTTAGCATTTCATTTTTATTGTTACTTTTAGCCTTACTCCTTCAAAATTGAGTGGTTAGTCATATCAGATGCATACTGCCGATCACTTCATCGATGCATAAAACCTCACTTATAAGTAAGTAACTGCATAAATTTTGAATGAAAAATCACGTTCACCAAGCAAAGTGGATTCTCAAATCACTGAAATTAGAGCATAGATCCGCAAAAAGTTTGTTCCAGAACTCAGCCTTTCGGTTGGGTTTTAATATTAACAATCCCATACAACTCAGCATTTAAAACCAAAAATATCAAAATAACACAACCTTTACACAAGTTTCAAAACTTGCATATTACGAACAAGCTTGTCATAAATAGACGCTGGATTAATAGTAAGGATGCAAAATGAGTAAGCTGTACGTTGGCTCCGAAGTCGGTCAATTAAGACGAGTTCTCCTAAATAGGCCTGAAAGGGCACTCACCCACCTCACCCCTTCTAACTGTCATGAGCTACTCTTTGATGATGTACTTGCAGTAGAAGCAGCAGGTGAAGAACACGATGCCTTTGCGACAACACTTCGTAACCAAGACGTTGAAGTGTTATTACTGCATGACCTACTGGTTGAGACACTCGCTGTAGCACAAGCTCGTGAGTGGCTGCTTAATACTCAAATCTCTGATTTCCGTTACGGCCCTACATTCGCACGTGATTTAAGAGAGTACCTTGCTCAAATGGATAATGAGCACTTGGCTACGATCCTACTTGGTGGTTTAGCCTACTCTGAGCTTCCTATTAAATCTTCTTCAATGCTACCGAAGATGCACCGCCCACTTGATTTCGTTATTGAGCCGCTACCTAACCATCTATTTACCCGCGATACTTCTTGCTGGGTTTATGGCGGTGTCTCTCTTAACCCTATGATGATGCCTGCTCGTCAACGAGAAACGAATCACTTGCGAGCAATATATCGCTGGCACCCTGTATTCGCAGGGCAAGATTTCATTAAGTACTTCGGTGATGAAGATCTTCATTACGACAACGCCAATATTGAAGGTGGAGATGTACTGGTTATCGGTAAAGGCGCTGTTCTTATCGGTATTTCAGAGCGTACCAAGCCACAAGGTGTCGAAAACCTAGCTGCGAGTTTATTCAAGTCCGGTCAAGCTAAAGAAGTGATTGCGATTGATTTACCGAAGCACCGCTCTTGTATGCACCTTGATACGGTCATGACGCACATGGATATCGACACATTCTCTGTCTATCCAGAGATCGTTCGTAAAGACCTAGATACTTGGCGCTTAACGCCAAAAGAAAATGGCGAAATGCGAGTAGAGAAAGCTGAAAACTACCTAACAGCGATTGAAGGCGCACTGGACCTCGATCAACTGAAGATCATCACAACTGGTGGTGATAACTACGAAGCTGAACGTGAACAGTGGAATGACGCTAACAACGTACTGACAGTGAAACCGGGTACGGTTATCGGTTATGAGCGTAATGTTTACACCAATGAGAAATACGACAAAGCAGGTATCGAAGTTCTAACGATTCCTGGCAATGAGCTAGGTCGCGGTCGTGGTGGCGCTCGTTGCATGAGCTGTCCTATCGAAAGAGACGGTATTTAACTCAAGTAGTTCAGTAAAGCGAACACATAACTTATCTAGGCCAGTACCATTGTACTGGCCTTTTTTATCAAATTAATAAAATAAATATTCACAAATATAGCATTTTTATGTTTAACTAAGTTCTTCATTGATTCTATATACCCAAGGAGCGAGAGATGGCATTTAATCTTCGCAATCGTAACTTTCTAAAACTTCTCGACTTTACTCCTAAAGAGATTCAGTTTTTACTCGACCTGTCTGCCGACCTTAAAAAAGCTAAGTATGCAGGTACAGAGCAGAAAAAGCTTAACGGTAAAAACATCGCTTTGATCTTTGAAAAAGCATCCACTCGAACTCGATGTGCTTTTGAGGTAGCTGCTTTTGATCAAGGCGCTCAAGTCTCTTATTTAGGCCCTTCTGGTTCTCAGATTGGTCAGAAAGAATCAATGAAAGATACCGCGCGTGTATTAGGGCGTATGTACGATGGCATTGAATACCGAGGGTTTGGCCAAAGCATTGTCGAAGACCTAGGCGCTTATGCTGGTGTACCGGTTTGGAATGGCTTAACCGATGAGTTCCACCCTACTCAGATCTTGGCTGATTTCCTCACTATGCTTGAGCATGGTCGTGGTAAACATCTGCACCAAATCAGCTTTGCTTACCTTGGTGATGCACGTAATAACATGGGTAACTCTCTGTTAGTGGGTGCCGCGAAAATGGGCATGGATATTCGCCTTGTCGCGCCAAAAGCATTTTGGCCAGAAGAGCACCTTGTCGAAGAGTGCCAAGCTATCGCGCAAAGTACAGGTGCAAAAATCACGCTGACAGAAGACGTTGCCGAAGGTGTGAAAGGCTGTGATTTCCTTTATACCGATGTTTGGGTTTCTATGGGTGAAGCGCCAGAAGCTTGGGACGAACGTGTTGCTGTAATGACACCTTACCAAGTGAATATGGATGTCATAAAGCTCACAGGTAACCCACAAGTGAAGTTCATGCATTGCCTGCCAGCTTTCCACAACAATGAAACCGTGATCGGCCAGCAAGTCGCAGACAAATATGGAATGAACGGTTTGGAAGTAACAGACGAAGTATTTGAGTCCGACTACTCAATTGTATTTGATGAAGCAGAGAATCGCATGCACACCATCAAAGCAGTAATGGTCGCGACACTTGGCCAATAGAGAATAATGAAAGTAAACAAAAGCTTGATGTAATCGCTTGCGCTCACAAATTGAAAGCGTATAATTCTCGGCAATTTGTCTGAGAGTAGTGAAAATGACGCCAAGCAATGTTGTGATAAAACATAATGATATTGTGAAAACACATAATAAAATTGTGAAAACACCAAATATTGCTCGCAAGCTAGCATGCTTGCCAGGCCGTCTATTCTGCTTTTCAGCACTTTTTTAAAGCCTCCCATTATGGGGGGCTTTTTTATGGCCAATACATTATTGTGGGGAAGAAGATCATGGCGAATTCGCTCTATCAAAAGCACATCATCTCAATTCCAGAGCTTTCTCGTGAAGAGCTAGAATTAATTGTTCAAACGGCAGGTCAGCTAAAGGCTGAACCAAACCCAGAACTCATCAAGAACAAAGTTGTTGCCAGCTGCTTCTTCGAACCTTCAACGCGAACTCGTCTCTCTTTTGAAACGGCTATTCAACGCATCGGTGGTGATGTGATTGGTTTCGACAGTGGTGGTAACACCTCACTGGCGAAGAAAGGCGAAACGCTAGCAGACTCGGTACAGGTTATCTCTTCATACGTTGATGCTTACGTAATGCGTCATCCTCAAGAAGGCGCAGCGCGTCTAGCTTCTGAGTTCTCTAATGGTGTACCTGTTATTAACGCGGGCGACGGAGCAAACCAACACCCAACACAAACGTTATTAGACCTGTTCTCTATCGCCGAAACTCAAGGCCGCCTCGACAACCTTAACGTTGCATTCGTTGGTGACCTTAAGTACGGCCGTACAGTTCACTCGCTAACTCAAGCACTAGCGAAGTTCGACAACATCTGTTTCTACTTCGTTGCTCCAGAAGCACTGGCGATGCCTGACTACATTTGTGAAGAGCTTGATGAAGCGGGCATCAAGTACCAACTGCTAACAGACATGGAAGATGTGATTCCAGAGTTGGATGTTCTGTACATGACTCGAGTTCAAAAAGAACGTTTTGATGAATCGGAATACGCACACATCAAATCAGCGTACATCCTGACAGCTCCGATGTTGGAAAATGCACGTGATAACCTAAAGGTTCTTCACCCTCTTCCTCGTGTTGATGAAATTACTGTCGATGTCGATAAAACACCTTACGCTTACTACTTCCAGCAAGCTGAGAACGGTGTTTACGCACGTGAAGCATTGTTAGCCCTTGTTCTTAACGAAACGCTGTAGAGGAGAGATATCATGTCTAAAGAGACTCAATTAAAAGTTGAAGCAATCAAGAACGGAACGGTTATCGACCATATCCCAGCCAACATCGGGATCAAGGTACTCAAACTGTTCGACATGCATAACTCTAATCAGCGAGTAACGATTGGCCTAAACCTGCCATCCTCTGCTCTAGGCGGTAAAGACCTGCTCAAGATAGAGAATGTGTTTATCACTGAAGAACAGGCGAGCAAGTTAGCACTTTACGCGCCTCACGCGACCGTAAACCAAATCGAAGATTACGAAGTAGTTAAGAAGCTACCACTAGAACTTCCTGAGCAAATCAACGATGTGTTCGAGTGTCCAAACACCAACTGTATTACTCACAATGAACCCGTTGAAAGCAGCTTTAAGATCTTTGAAAAGAAAGAAGATATTCGATTGAAGTGTAAATACTGCGAAAAAGTCTTCTCTCGTGAGATCGTAACAGAAAGATAACGTCATACGGCAACGCCGATCGAACGCAAAAACTATTCAATACCTCGCCTGTGCGGGGTATTTTGCTCTTTACCTATCCTAAGTTTGAAGGCACACTAAAAATCGCTTTTTATCCAATAACTGATGGAATAACCAATGACTAAAGTACTTCACACAGAATCTGCTCCAGCTGCAATCGGCCCATACGTACAAGGTGTTGACCTTGGCAATATGGTTCTGACTTCTGGTCAAATCCCAGTAAACCCAGCAACTGGTGAAGTATCTGCTGATATCGCAGTGCAAGCTCGCCAATCTCTAGACAACGTTCAAGCGGTTGTTGAAGCTTCTGGCCTGACTGTAAAAGACATCGTAAAACTAACGGTATTCGTTAAAGACCTAAACGACTTCGGTACAGTAAATGAAGTTTACGGTAAATTCTTTGATGAGCACGGTGTTGCAAACTACCCTGCACGTTCATGTGTTGAAGTAGCGCGTCTGCCAAAAGATGTAGGTATCGAGATCGAAGCTATTGCGGTTCGCAAATAGGTTTTAATATCTAGAATAAACGGTTTCTAGTAAACAAATTGGCATAAAGCTGAGCGTTTATCAGATACAAAAAAAGGTTGCCCACTTGGCAACCTTTTTTATTGTTCATCGTTTCGCTTAGATGATTACTTCTTATTAAGCTCAACCACTTCTTTGTCTAACTCTTCAAGCTTCGCAGCCATCTGCTCACGAGCTAGGTTAGCCAGTTGACGAACATTAGACTTATCGTAATCTTCAGTGCTGATTGGTGGCAGCATTTCAACAATCACATGACCATTGTTCCAACGGTTCAGCTTCACGCCACCTGTTGAGCTACACACGATAGGGATAATAGGTAAGCCAGCGCCAATCGCAGCATGGAAAGCACCCGTTTTGAATGGTAACAAACCACGACCACGAGAACGAGTCCCCTCAGGGAACATCCATACTGAAACATCACTCTCTTTAAGGCTAGTAACCACTTGGTCAATCGTACCTACCGCTTTGCTGCGGTTAGCTCGGTCGATTAGGATATTACCCGTCAGCCAATACAGCTGACCAAAAAGAGGCATCCACGCTAAGCTCTTCTTACCAACAGTCACAACCTTAGGTGTTACCGCTGATGAAATCGTGAATAGATCCCAGCTGTTTTGGTGGTTTGCAACGTAAACATGTTGTCCACGAGAGTAAGCATCTTCCGGGATACGAAGCTCTAACTTCATACCAAAGATTTTCGACATGCGACCGAAATAACGACCAAAGGTAAATACGTGTTTCGGGTTGCGTGGGCTGAGTAAACAGTAACCACACCCAAATACAAACATAAGAATCGCAAATATCGCCACTGCGAAAATACGTAATATTGCTATCATTTTGTTCCTCACAACCGCCAAGTTGATTCATCTATTTGCACAAAACAGGCAGCAGATTCACTGGCGGTAAATACAACTATAAAAAAGCCGAAACCAAGGTTCCGACTTTTATGTTTTCATCTTACTGATTCATGAACTCACTAACCTAAGTTAGTTCGACTCGCTAAACCGTGTAATGTTTGCGCCTAAGGCTGACAATTTATCTTCAATCTTATCGTAGCCACGATCGATGTGATAAATACGGTCAACAATGGTTTCACCTTGAGCAATACAGCCAGCAATAACAAGACTCGCAGATGCGCGAAGGTCCGTTGCCATTACTTGAGCGCCGCTCAATTTTTTGGTTTCACCACAAATAGCCGTGTTGCCTTCGATCTCGGCTTTTGCGCCCATTCGCTGTAATTCAGGGATGTGCATAAAGCGGTTTTCAAAGATAGTCTCAGTGATAACACCACTGCCCTTCGCCATCATGTTAAGCAGAGTAAATTGCGCTTGCATGTCGGTTGGGAAACCTGGGTGAGGTGCTGTTACGATTTTCACCGCTTTGAGCTCACGATCTGTCATATCAAGGCTGATCCAGTCTTCGCCTGTTTCAACCTTCGCACCCGCTTCTTCAAGCTTCGCTAATGCAGCTTCAAGAAGATGAGCGTTAGTGTTACGACAAACGACTTTACCGCCAGACACTGCCGCAGCAACCAAGAACGTACCCGTTTCAATACGGTCAGCAACCACAGAGTGTTGGCCACCACCAAGACGCTCAACGCCTTCGATAGTGATCGTGTCTGTACCTGCGCCAGAAATCTTAGCACCCAGTTTGTTTAGGAAATCAGCCGTATCAACAATCTCAGGCTCTCGCGCTGAGTTATCTAATACAGTTGTACCTTCAGCCAATGTTGCTGCACACATGATAGTAATGGTGGCACCCACACTTACTTTATCCATCACGATGTGCGCGCCTTTCAAACGGCCGTCAACACTTGCTTTCACATAACCATCTTCCAATACAATGGTCGCACCTAGTTGCTCTAGGCCATGGATATGTAAATCAACAGGTCGAGCACCAATTGCACAACCGCCCGGAAGTGACACTTGGCCTTCACCAAAACGAGCGACTAAAGGACCTAAAGCCCAGATAGAAGCGCGCATTGTTTTTACTAAATCGTAAGGTGCACAAAATTCATTAATTTCACTGCCATCAACATGAACACTACCGTTGCGTGATACTTTTGCGCCTAAACGCTTAAGCAATTCCATCGTAGTATCGATGTCACGTAGGTGAGGAACATTACTCACTTCAACCGGCTCTTCAGCTAGAATTGAAGCAAATAGGATTGGTAGGGCTGCATTTTTTGCGCCTGAGATCGTCACTTCACCGCTTAGCGGCTTATCCGATCCAATAACTCGAAACTTTTCCATCATAAACCTTAAAGTGACATCAGTTTCTTATCACGTTCCCACTCTTCTGGCGTGAAAGCCTTAATAGAAAGAGCATGGATATCATTGCGTTGAATGTATTCCATTAGTGGGCCGTAGATTAGTTGCTGCTTCTTAACTCGATTCATGCCGTCAAAACATGGATCAACCGCAACAACTTCGTAATGACTGCCTTCACCCTTCACGATAATTTCTTGAAGGTTCAGAGCCTCTGCTAATAGTTCTTGTACTTTTGTGCTGTCCACAAATAGCTCCTGCCTAATTTTTTATGTGTTCTGCCATCATTGGCTGGATATTGCTCAATTGGAACAACGTTCGTAATTGTTCTGGCACGAAATTGAGCATTATATGACAGTTTTGATTTTTTGCATGCTCTAATAAGTGAATTAGCATCACCATTCCGGCTGAATCGACTCGATTTATATGGCTAAGGTCAATTTCAACGCTCGATTCCGTCGTTTGCCACTTTTCCAATATACGCCAGATTGCAGGTACACTATCTCGATCTATATCACCAAGAAGTTGATATTCTTTAGAGCTTAGCGCTTGCCATTGAGAATGGCTCATTATTTATTACTCTCAAAACGAATCGGTTGAGAAGCCAGTTTCTCGAGTTCGTCAGCTACTTGTAAGATGCCTTCTTGACGAATCTTAGTGTTCCACTCAGACTTCTTACTTGATAGCAGGCTTATACCTTCGGCAACCATATCAAATGCCTTCCACTCACCTGACTTCTTATCTTTGCGCAGTTTAAACTCAAGGTTAATGTTTGGTCGAGGCGTATCAATGATATCAACCTTAATACTGGTAATACGGCTATCTGTTTTAATTGTTGGTTCTGGACCAAATTTAATCGTCTGATCTGTATATTGAGTTAACACTTGAGCATAAGAAGAAACGAGATATTTACGAAATGCATCAATAAATACGCGCACGTCTCCTCTATCTGCACCTTTCAAGTTCGGCCCTAGCAACTTCAGCGCCGCATATTGAGCATTCACATAAGGCATCAACTCTTCTTCCACGATGACCTTCAGTAACTCTGGGTCTTGATGGATATTCTCTTGCTCGTTTTTCAAACGGGCGAAAGCCTCTTCCGCAACTTGAGTCATCATCTGGTATGGCTGAGTACGATCAATCGACTCTGCAGCAAAAGCTTGAGCCGAAATAAGTAAAGCCATTGCCGCCATAAACATTGATTTCAAGTAACCAATAGCTTTCAAGTGACTAATAGTTTTCAACATCATCTTATTCCTTTGCTTCACTGTCATTAGAACCACCAACGCTATACAGCACTTGGCCAATCAAATCTTCTAATACTAATGCCGACTTGGTGTCTTCGATAGAATCACCATCAACCAACATCTCTTCATCTTCAAAGATGAAGCCTGGAACTAAGCTGATGTACTGCTCACCGATCAAGCCCGACGTTAAGATTTGAGCACTAGAGGTATCAGGAAATTGTGAGTACTTCGCATCAATAGACAGTTCAACCACAGGAAGGTAGCTCTCAGTATCAAGTTCAATACTTTGAACTCGACCAACAACGACGCCCCCCACCTTTACTGGTGAGCGAACCTTTAGGCTGCCAATATTGTCAAAGGTCGCTTTTAGGTTATAAGTATGGTTTGAACCTATACCTTTTACGTCAGCGACTTGAAAGATCATGATTAAGATTGCGCAAATTCCGGCAATAACAAAGGTGCCGACCCATAATTCTAATTTTCGAGTTTGTTGCATGATTAATTCCCAAACATCAATGCGGTAAGAACAAAATCTAGCCCTAATACCGCTAGAGAAGAGTGTACTACTGTGCGTGTGGTTGCCTGACTAATACCTTCGGATGTCGGTACTGCATCATAACCATTAAAAAGTGCGATCCAAGTTACGGTGATAGCGAAGACCATGCATTTGATCATGCTGTTACCAATATCACGGCCAAGCTCAACGGAAGACTGCATCGCAGACCAGAAACTGCCGTGGTCAATACCTTTCCAATCCACACCGACTAACTGAGCACCCCAAATCCCGACCGCCATAAAGATCATAGCGAGCAGTGGCATAGAAATAAGGCCGGCCCAGAGACGTGGCGCAATAATGCGTTTAAGAGGATCAACCGCCATCATCTCAAGACTAGAGATCTGTTCCGTTGCTTTCATTAAGCCGATCTCAGCCGTTAATGCTGAACCCGCACGGCCAGCAAACAGAAGTGCTGTCACCACAGGGCCCAATTCCCGTAACAACGAGAGCGCGACCATTTGCCCAAGGTTACCCTCTGCGCCATAGTCGATTAATACGACATAGCCCTGCAGACTGAGTACCATGCCAATAAACAAACCCGAAACTAAAATGATAGCCAATGACTGAACGCCAACGCTATAAAATTGTTTAACTAATAGAGGGAAGTTTTTTAGTTTCGGGATGCCAAACAAAGCCCCAAATAGCATTAGGCTTGCTCGACCAAATGACTCACAGATCGCAAGTGCACGCTTACCGGCACCCGCAATAGTTTTAGCAATCATATTCAAACAAATCCTTTTCTAAGCTATTAGCAGGAAACCTAAATGGCACAGGGCCATCCGATTCACCTTGCAAAAATTGCTGCACTCTTGGGTCGCTGTTGTTGTACAACTCATCAGGAGAACCTGCAGCAATAATTTTTCCATCAGCCATCAGATAAACCCAATCAGCAATGCTCATCACCTCAGGGACATCATGAGAAACGACAATAGAGGTTAAACCCAAGGCTTGATTGAGGTTACGAATCAACTCAACCAAAACACCCATGGTGATTGGATCTTGGCCAACAAAAGGCTCATCATACATAATAAGTTCTGGGTCCAATGCGATCGCACGGGCCAACGCCGCTCGTCTCGCCATACCACCAGACAACTCACTCGGCATTAATTGCGCCGCGCCTCGCAACCCTACCGCCTCAAGCTTAAGCAATACAATGGTGCGAATGAATTTTTCGTTAAGTTCAGTGTGCTCTCGCAAAGGAAACGCCACATTATCAAAGACATTAAGATCCGTGAAAAGTGCCCCCGATTGGAAAAGCATGCTCATTTTCTTACGTGCTTGATATAGCTTTCGACGTGGCAATGCAGGGATGTTGTCGCCATCAAACCAAATTTCACCTTCATCTGGTGGTAATTGTCCACCAATCAGACGTAATAAGGTTGTTTTACCGATCCCTGACGGCCCCATGATCGCGGTTATTTTTCCTTGAGGAACTTCTAAACTGATGTCATCAAAGATAATTCGTTCACCGCGTGAGAAGCTGAGATTCTTAACTTTCACAAGCTCAGTGTTCAACATACTTTTGTTGTTTCCTTGCTTTAAAAACGCCAATTATGGCTGCAATAATAATGAGTCTACTTTAGAATTAAAAGCGCTGTTCAATTAATTATTAAAAACAGAAAACAAAGGCAGGGATTTGAAAGCATTGAGAAATTCATTCCTCATCAACATTTCTTTACCACTAACTGGCAATTAATTTGTCGAGTGACTTCCCTTTTATCTAGCAACAAGTCAAAATTAGCGGTTAATTCTCCGTTTTTTATTAATTTTTAGGAATCATCATGCTTGAAGCGATTGCGTTTCTTATTATCGGTCTAGGTTTTTTGGTGTGGAGTGCAGATAAGCTGGTCTACGGTGCCGCTGCTCTTGCTCGCAACTTCGGTATTTCACCACTAGTTATCGGTATGACAATCTTAGCAATGGGATCTTCAGCTCCTGAAATGATGGTTTCTGCTACCGCAGCCCTTGATGGTAAAACCGATACGGCGGTAGGTAACGTATTAGGCTCAAACATCGCTAACATCGCGCTGATTTTAGGTATTACAGCCCTTATCAAGCCATTATCGATTAGCTCTGGTGTGATTCGTCGTGAACTACCTTTAATGATAGGTGTCACTCTATTAGCGGGCGCACTGCTTTGGGATAATCACTTAGGTTTCTATGAAGGTGTGTTGTTGTTTGTTCTTTTTGCCGCTTTCTTATTTGCGATGCTGCAAATCAGCCGTAGTGAGAAAAAGAACGGTGATGCCTTTCTTGACGAACAAGAATCTGAAGTTCCTGAAGGCGTGAGCAACCCCAAAGCCGCAATGTGGGTGGTGGTTGGCCTGATTATTCTACCTCTAGCGGCCAACATGTTGGTTGATAACGCGGTTGTTATCGCGAAGTTCTTTGGTATGAGCGACCTTGTGATTGGTTTAACCATTATTGCCGTTGGCACAAGTTTACCTGAACTTGCAGCATCACTAGCTGGTGTTATGAAAGGTGAAGATGATATGGCTGTGGGTAATATCATTGGCTCAAACGTCTTCAATATCCTTGCCGTGATGGGTATCCCGGGCATCCTAAACCCTTCAATCTTGAGCGAGTTTGCAATGGGTCGTGACTTCTGGGTTATGCTAGGCGTATCACTACTCCTTGTTATCATGGCACTAGGAAAATCTCGTAGCGTGAATCGTATCGAAGGCGGCGTGTTAATCGT
Source organism: Vibrio sp. 10N.247.310.17 (assembly GCF_041466605.1). NCBI lineage: Bacteria > Pseudomonadati > Pseudomonadota > Gammaproteobacteria > Vibrionales > Vibrionaceae > Vibrio > Vibrio sp. 10N.247.310.17. The sequence goes on from NZ_JBFSTC010000042.1 coordinate 23,064, forward strand.
GACGTTTGTGGCATATCAAAGTTACCTACTAATGAACATGTCAGCTTAATTGTTGATTTAACTTCCCGTACTTGGAGTATTTGATGTCTCAGCCATTTGATTATTGCAGCGTTGCAAAACAAGTTTTGGAAACTGAAGTTGCAGGTCTCACGCAATTAGACCAATATTTTAATGATGATTTTAGCAAAGCTTGCGACCTAATCCTGAACAACAAAGGCAAAGTCGTAGTGATGGGCATGGGAAAATCAGGCCACATTGGTAACAAAATAGCAGCTACACTGGCAAGCACTGGTACATCGGCTTTCTTTGTACACCCAGGTGAAGCGGCGCATGGTGATTTGGGAATGATCGAACCTGGCGATATTGTGATAGCAATATCCAACTCAGGTGAATCAGGAGAAATCCTCAGCCTATTCCCAGTATTAAAGCGTTTAAACATTAAGATTATCAGCATGACAGGCAAGCCAGCATCAAACATGGCGACTTTATCTGATATTCATTTACAGATTTCAGTACCCGAAGAAGCGTGTCCCCTAGGTTTAGCACCAACAACCAGTACTACCGCTACTTTGGTTATGGGTGATGCATTAGCCGTTGCCCTTTTACAAGCAAGAGGTTTTACCGCTCAAGATTTTGCACTGTCTCATCCTGGTGGTGCTTTGGGCCGTCAACTGCTGTTGAAACTAGACGACATCATGCACACCGGCGATTCACTCCCAACTGTTGCTCCGGATGCACTAGTTCGAGATGCCCTGTTAGAGATATCTCAAAAAGGCTTGGGTATGACGGCAATCGTCGGTGAAGATGGCCAAATGAAGGGCATTTTTACCGATGGTGATTTACGCCGTATCTTAGATAAACGTATTGATATTCATAGCACGCAGATCGGCGATGTAATGACACTGAACCCAACGGTAGCAGAACCAAACATGCTCGCAGTTGAGGGCTTAAATTTGATGCAAGCTAAGAGCATCAATGGCTTGATGTTGTGTGATAGTGGCAAATTAGTAGGCGCTTTAAATATGCATGACTTACTGAAAGCAGGAGTAATGTAATGTCACAGGCAATTGAAACCCTTTACGGCACAGTGGATTCACGTGTATTTGCGATAGCAAAAGAGATCAAACTGCTGATTTGCGATGTCGATGGCGTATTCTCTGATGGCCGCATCTACATGGGTAACAACGGTGAAGAGCTAAAAACTTTCCATACGCGCGACGGTTACGGCATTAAGTCGTTGATGAACGCGGGCGTTGAAATCGCAATCATCACTGGCCGTAAATCTCAAATTGTTGAGAATCGAATGACCGCTCTCGGTATTAAGCTAATTTATCAAGGTCAGGATGATAAAGTTAAAGCATATCAAGACATTTGCGATAAACTTTCAGTTAATCCTGAAAACACAGGTTATATCGGAGACGATTTAATCGACTGGCCTGTAATGGAAAAGGTTGGCTTGAAGGTATGTGTGGCAGACGGTCACCCATTGCTTGCACAAAGAGCCAACTACGTAACAACCATTAACGGCGGTTACGGTGCAGTACGTGAAGTCTGCGACCTTATTTTACAAGCAAGAAACGAACTCGACGTGCACAAAGGTTTAAGCATATGAGTTTTAATCGTATTATCTACTTAATACTCATCTTTATTGCCTCTTGGTCGGCCTATTACTTGTACGACAAAGAGCAAACTTCGACGATACAAGTAGATCCAAACTTGGAACTGCCTGCGTTTAGCGGAAAGAATCTTGATAACATTAGCTATGGCGAAAGCGGTATTCGTAGCTACCGAGTTGAATCAACTAATCTAGAGCACTACTCGGTCGTTGGCGATACGCACTTTCAAGACCCTATTCTTTCAGTATTCCGTGAAGGGCATACGATAGAATGGCGAGTGACCGCTGATCGCGCAATTATGGATGAAAATCAAGTCATCACTTTTTATGACAATGTTGTGGCGAAAAACCTGTTGCCAGATGCTAGCTTCGATACAATGACCACAGATAAAATGGTTGTTGAACTGACTAGCCGAGATTTTTATTCAGACACTCCGGTCCATATGATCGGTACATTTTTTGAAAATGAGGGGCAAGCAATGAAAGGGAACTTCGGTACCAACAATGCGACTCTCTTTAATTCTGTTCAGGGTAGATATGAAACTCTCACACCTTAGTTTATTGGCTTTGACCCTTGCGGCGTCTAATGTCTATGCTCTATCTTCGGATAGCGAGCAGCCTGTCTATATTGATTCAGACAGTCAGCAATTAGATATGAAAAGCAATCAAGTAACCTTTCTTGGCGATGTGAACCTTAAACAAGGTAGCATCAATATCAATGCCGATAAGGTCATTGTTACACGTAATGCCGTCAACGGTGAAATTGAAGAAATACAAGGTTTCGGAAAGCCCGCAACCTTTTCTCAACTTACTGACGATGGGAAAACACTCTATGGTGAAGCTGACGATTTACATTACCAGTTGATTGCCGATAGATTGATCATGACTAAGAACGCGATGCTATCTCAAGATGGCAGTATCATTCGTGGCTCTAAGATTACCTATCAGATCACCTCTCAAAAATTGGTTGCCGATAGTGATAGCAGTGAGCGAGTATCAACGGTTTTACAACCAGCGGAAGTGAATAAGTAATCATGGCAGTCCTTACAGCAAAGAACCTAGCGAAGACCTACGGAAAACGTAAAGTTGTGACTGACGTTAGCTTGCAAGTAGAGTCAGGTCAGATCGTCGGGCTACTTGGCCCAAACGGTGCAGGTAAAACCACCTCTTTCTATATGATAGTGGGCCTGGTTGCGCGTGATGAAGGTACTATCAGCATTGACGACCGAGACATCAGTATCTTACCAATGCACAGTCGTTCTCGTCTTGGTATCGGTTACCTTCCTCAAGAAGCATCCATTTTTCGTAAATTGTCAGTTGAAGACAACATCATGGCTGTTTTGCAAACGCGCGATGAGATGACTAACGCGCAACGTCAAGATAAGCTGGAAGACCTTCTCGAAGAGTTCCACATCCAACATATTCGAGCGAGTAATGGTATGGCTTTGTCAGGTGGTGAGCGTCGCCGTGTTGAGATTGCTCGTGCGCTAGCAGCAAACCCTCAGTTCATTCTTCTGGACGAACCTTTTGCCGGTGTTGACCCTATATCGGTTATCGATATCAAAAAAATCATTGTTCACTTACGCGATCGCGGCTTAGGCGTTTTGATTACCGACCACAACGTTCGTGAAACATTAGACGTGTGTGAAAAAGCTTACATCGTAAGTCAAGGGCATCTAATAGCTGAGGGAACTCCTGAAGATGTTCTCAATAACGAACAAGTTAAACAAGTTTATCTAGGCGAACAATTCCGTCTATGATTAGATAGAGAGTATCGAGAGTTCTTAGAATAATAACTAGGTAAGTAACACTGAATGAAACCCTCATTACAACTTAAGCTAGGCCAACAGTTAGCAATGACTCCTCAATTGCAACAAGCGATTCGTTTGTTGCAATTGTCTACTTTGGATTTGCAACAAGAGATTCAAGAAGCACTTGAATCGAACCCACTACTCGATGTCGAAGACGGCAATGAAGATACGCCAACATCGGAAGAAAAACCTAGCAGTGACGAGAAAGAAACAGTTGAAACAGTAGAACAAGACTTACCTGATAGCTCCGATTTGATCGAAAAATCAGAGATCGGCAACGAACTCGAAATCGATACAACTTGGGAAGACGTTTACAGCGCAAACACAGGTAACACTGGCATTGCGATTGATGACGACATGCCCGTTTATCAAGGCGAAACCACACAAAGTCTATACGATTACCTGCTCTGGCAACTCGATTTAACACCATTCACTGAAACTGACCGCAGCATAGCTTTTGCGCTAATTGATGCTATCGATGACCGCGGTTACCTGACCGTATCTTGTGAAGACATCCTTGAGAACTTCGACAACGAAGAGATCGAGCTTGATGAAATTGAAGCCGTTCGTAAACGAATTCAGCAGTTTGATCCGCTAGGTGTCGGTTCTGTGAATCTGCAAGATTGCTTGTTACTGCAATTGGCGACCTTCCCACAAGATACCCCTTGGCTTAACGAAGCTAAGTTAGTACTTACTAGCCATATCGACCAACTCGGCAATCGCGATTATAAACTGGTTATCAAAGAGACTAAGTTGAAAGAAGCGGAACTACGCGAAGTTTTGCAATTAATCCAACAGCTGGACCCTCGCCCTGGCAGTAAGATCACGCCAGACGAAACCGAGTATGTGGTTCCTGACGTATCCGTCTTCAAAGAGCTTGGGAAATGGTTGGTCACCATCAATCCAGATAGCGTGCCAAAACTAAAAGTGAATCAACAATATGCGGCCCTTAGTAGCAAAGGCAGTAGCGCTGACAACCAATTTATCCGCTCAAATTTGCAAGAAGCAAAATGGCTAATTAAAAGCCTAGAGAGCCGAAATGAAACGCTACTAAAAGTCGCTCGGTGTATTGTTGAACATCAACGCGGTTTCTTCGAACATGGCGCAGAAGCCATGAAGCCGATGGTATTGAATGATGTGGCTTTAGCTGTTGATATGCACGAATCCACGATCTCTCGTGTGACGACTCAAAAATTCATGCACACACCGCGTGGCATCTTCGAACTCAAGTACTTTTTCTCAAGCCATGTCAGCACTGACAATGGCGGTGAATGTTCATCTACAGCAATTCGCGCACTCATTAAGAAGCTTGTCGCAGCGGAAAATACCGCAAAGCCTCTAAGTGATAGTAAGATTGCTGCTTTACTGGCTGACCAAGGAATTCAGGTAGCTAGACGTACCATAGCGAAATACCGTGAATCTCTGGGCATTGCCCCATCGAGTCAGCGTAAACGCCTGCTATAAACTAAAGTAGTTAGCTCTTTATTCATTAACGATTGATTAGTTAACTATTAATTTAGTTGTAACCTGGCAACCAACTGAAAAGGAAAGTCTATGCAAATCAATATTCAAGGCCATCACGTTGATCTTACCGATTCAATGCAAGACTATGTTCACACCAAATTCGACAAACTTGAGCGCTTCTTTGATCATATCAATAGTGTTCAAGTTGTTTTAAAAGTTGAGAAAATCAATCAAATCGCAGAAGCTACCCTGCATATAAATCAAGGGGAAATTCATGCGACAGCAACAGATGAAAGCATGTATGCCGCGATTGATTCATTGGTTGATAAACTTGTTCGCCAACTCAACAAGCACAAAGAAAAACTAAGTAGTCACTAACATGCAATTAAGCGAAGTACTTTCATTGGACTGCACTAAAAGTGCAGTCCAATGCACAAGCAAAAAAAGAGCCCTTGAGCTAATCAGTCAAATCGCAGCAGAAAGCTACGGTCAAGATTCAACAGAACTGTTTGAGTGCATGCTGAGCCGTGAAAAAATGGGCAGTACAGGTATCGGTAACGGTATTGCGATTCCCCATGCACGCATGAATGTCAGTGATAAAGCGATTGCTGTATTAATACAATGCCAAGACCCAATCGAATTTGATGCTATCGATAACCGCCCAGTTGATCTACTGTTTGCTCTACTTGTTCCTAGTGAACAATGTAAAGAGCATCTGAAAACCCTTTCTTGTATGGCAGAGCGACTTAACGACAAGCAGACTCTTAAACAGTTGCGTAATGCTCAAAGCGATCAAGAGCTTTACGACATCATGATTCAAGTGCCAACTTGCGAGTAATAACATGCGATTAATCGTTGTTAGTGGCCAGTCAGGAGCCGGGAAAAGTGTTGCGCTACGAGTTCTTGAAGACTTGGGGTATTACTGTGTTGATAACCTACCAGTAAACCTGCTCAACGACTTCGTCGAATCGGTACGCGAGATCAATCAAAACGTCGCTGTTAGCATTGATATTCGTAACCTACCAAAAGAGCCTCAGTTAGTTACAGAAACGCTAGACCAGCTAGAAGCCGCCACAGATATAGACCTAAACGTCTTATTTCTAGATGCGAGTAAACAGACGCTACTCAAGCGCTACAGCGAAACACGCAGAATTCATCCTTTATCGATCGGCCAAGAAAAACTCTCTCTTGAACAAGCTATTGATTTAGAAAAAACACTTCTGACTCCTCTTGTAGAGCAAGCCAGCATTGTGATTGATAGCAGTGACTGTAACCTCTACGAATTGAGTGAACAGGTTCGTTTCAAAGTTGAGGGCAAAGAAAAACAAGAACTCATTATCGTTTTTCAGTCTTTCGGCTTTAAGTTCGGCCTACCAAGTGATGCCGATTATGTGTTTGATGTTCGATTTCTGCCAAACCCTCACTGGGAACCGGCACTACGACCATTGACAGGACTTGATGCACCAATTCACTCTTTCCTAGAGAAACACGCTGAAGTTCTTGAGCTCAAGCAACAAATTCAAGGCTTTGTTGAGCAGTGGTTACCCATGTTAGAGAAGAATAATCGCAGTTACCTAACGGTCGCGATTGGTTGCACTGGCGGCAAACACCGCTCAGTTTATCTAACTCAGAAAATTGGTGAATACTTCGAACAACTCGGTCATCAAGTTCAAATCAGACATGCCTCCCTAGAGAAGCACCAACAGGGCTAACCATGGAATTAACTCGAACTGTACTGATCCAAAATCGCTTGGGTCTTCACGCTAGAGCAGCCGTAAAATTGGTTGAGCTTGCCCAAAGTTTTGATGCAACTATCACTATCCATAGCGAAGAAGATAAAATCGCAACTGCAGACAGTGTGATGGGTTTGCTTATGCTGGAATCAGCGCAAGGGCAACACATCACGATCCAAGCTATAGGCACCGATTCACAACAAGCACTTGATGCTGTTTGCCACCTCATTGAAGACAAGTTTGATGAGGGTGAGTAGCGAAAACGAGTCACTCACAACACTGAAGACTCAAACTTCGAACCAACCAGTATTAAATCTTAGTTCTAGCTAAGTTTATGATTTAAATAAGCCCCAGAATTAAGTTACTATTCCAAGCATTGTTAGAATAATGAAATAGGAGGAAAATATGGCAGAGCAATTAGAATTCGACCAAGCTCACCAAACCCTCCAAGAAGTCAGCGAAGCCCTAGAAAACGGCCGATTTGTTCACGTACGTCGACAACTTCAGGACATGGAACCTGAAGATATTGCACACCTTTTAGAAGCCTCCCCTCGCAAAAGTCGTGACGTACTCTGGCAACTCACCGATCCAGAAGACTACGGTGAAATTCTTGATGAACTAAACGAAGACGTCAAAGATGCGCTTGTGTCGAAAATGGCACCAGAAACCTTGGCAGAAGCAACAGAAGGTATGGAAACCGATGACGTCGCGTACGTACTTCGAAGCCTACCCGACGATGTTTCTCGCGAAGTCCTTTCTCAAATGGACTCAGTTGATCGTGCATTAGTAGAAACCGCCCTTTCGTACCCAGAAGATTCAGCGGGTGCGATCATGAATACCGACGTAATCACGATTCGTGGCGACGTCGATGTCGACGTTGTATTGCGCTATATGCGTATGCGTGGCGAATTGCCCGACGCAACCGATGCTCTGTATGTTATTGATGAAGAAGAACGTCTGATCGGTAACCTATCGCTTACCACACTAGTAACGACTCAGCCCGATGTTCAGGTTTCCGAAGTGATGGAAGATGCTGACGAAGCGATTGCGGTTGAAACCAGTGCTTCCGATATCGCCAGTCTGTTCGAACGTCGTAATTGGGTTTCTGCCCCCGTTGTTGATAGTAACCAGCATCTTGTTGGTCGTATCACTATCGATGACGTGGTTGATGTTATCCGTGAAGATGCCGAGCACTCAATGATGAGCATGGCGGGTATGGACGATGACGAAGATACCTTCGCTCCAGTCGTAAAATCTGCTCGTCGTCGTAGTGTCTGGTTGGGTGCTAACGTACTCGCAGCACTTGCTGCTGCATCTGTATCCAATATGTTTGAAGCAACACTCGACCAAATGGCAGCGATTGCGGTTCTAATGACTATCGTACCTTCAATGGGCGGGGTTGCTGGTAACCAAACCGTTGCACTTGTGATTCGTGGTTTAGCACTCGGTCATATCGGTGACAGTAACAAACGCGAACTACTACTCAAAGAGGCGGCCATCGGCTTCCTAAACGGCGTGTTATGGGCTGTTATCATTGGCGGTATAGTGGTTGCTTGGAAAGGTAACTGGATACTGGGAGGCATCATCTCAGCTGCAATGATGACCAACTTGATTGTCGCTGGTATCGCCGGTGTAACCATCCCGGTAATGCTGAAAAAGATGAATATCGATCCAGCACTTGCGGGCGGTATGGCACTGACCACAGTAACCGATGTTATTGGCCTATCGGTGTTCTTAGGCTTAGCAACCATACTGATCTAGTTATCATAAGCAGCTAGCCTATTTTTGGCGAAATACAGAAAACAAAAAGGGAGCCATCGGCTCCCTTTTTTAATTCATCATATTGGCGCTAACTTAATTACTCACCCGCGACTTTCATCGACTCAAGCAAGATAGAACCCGTTTGAATTTGTGAACGCGTTTCAACATCGTTACCAACCGCAACAATCTGAGTGAACATGTCTTTTAGGTTACCCGCGATCGTCACTTCAGATACTGGGTATTGGATTTCTCCATTCTCAACCCAGAAACCTGCTGCGCCACGTGAATAATCACCGGTCACGGTATTAACGCCTTGACCCATTACTTCAGTCACAAGGAAGCCGGTGCCTAGTTCTTTTAGCATCTGCTCAAAGTTTTGACCCGTTGATTTAACGAACCAGTTATGAATACCACCCGCATGACCTGTTGGTGTCATATCCATTTTACGTGCGGCATAACTGGTTAGCAGGTAAGTTGCTAACACACCATCAGTGATGATTTCACGATCTTGAGTGAACACACCTTCGCTATCGAATGGGCTTGAAGCCAAACCACGTAAGATATGAGGACGCTCAGAAATGTTAAACCAATCAGGTAGAATTTTCTGACCTAGGTGATCCAATAAGAACGATGACTTACGGTATAGGTTACCACCACTGATCGCCATCACAAGGTGGCCAATCAAGCCAGTAGCGACATCGTTAGCGAACATTATTGGGTATTGGCCTGTTGGTAGCTTTTTCGCATCCAAACGGCTAATGGTCTTTTCTGCTGCTTCTTGACCTACGCGCTCAGGCGTCCATAGCTCATCACGGTGACGTGCAACGGTGTAGCTGTAGTCTCGCTCCATCTCACCGTTAGCGCCTTGTCCAATCACACAGCAGCTCGTGCTATGGCGACTTGAAGCGTAGCTGGCTAGTAAGCCATGGCTGTTACCATAAACCTTAACGCCATAATGGCTGTCGTAGCTTGCGCCATCACTCTGTTTGATCTTGTCGCTATAAGCTAACGCTTGCTTCTCAGCTGCAATCGCAATCTCAGCGGCATAGTCAGGGTTTGGTTCATCAGGGTGGAAAAGATCCAAGTCTGGAATTTCTTGTACCATGTATTCTTTTGCTGCAGGACCAGCAAACGGGTCTTCAGACGTGTACTGAGCGATATCAAGCGCAGCCGCGACTGTTTGGGCAATTGCCTTCTCACTCAGATCAGATGTAGATGCGCTGCCTTTTTTCTGACCGCGGTAAACAGTAATACCTAGAGCACCATCACTATTAAATTCAACGTTTTCCACTTCACACATACGTGTTGAAACACTTAAACCCGTTGACTTAGTAATAGCAACCTCAGCGGCGTCTGCACTCACTGATGCCATATCCAACGCTTTAGCTACTGCGGCTTCTAGCTCAACTCTTTGTTGGGCGACTTGCTGTTTTACATCCATATCTATTCTAATTTTTTAGGTCAATATTACGTAGGATAACAAGAATTTCGCTTTCTCCCCAAGATTCTTGCTAAAATAGGCAATATATTCGTTTGAGATAGTGACATAGGCAGAAAAGATGGCTCGCAAAAACCAAAAAGCCCCATGGGAACCAGAAGAAGAAATCATCTGGGTAAGTAAGACAGAAATGAAAACGGACATGGACGCCCTGCAAAAGCTGGGAGAAGAGCTTGTTGACCTAAAGCCTTCTGTATTAGACAAATTTCCGCTGTCTGAAGATTTGGCACAAGCGATTAAAGATGCACAACGCTTTAAAAATGAAGCGAAGCGCCGTCAACTTCAATACATTGGTAAAGTAATGCGCAGTGTCGATCCAGAGCCAATTCAAGCGGCTTTAGATAAGATTCGCAACAAACACTCTCAAGCAACAGTTGAACTGCACAAACTAGAACAACTGCGTGATCGTGTTGTTGCAGAAGGCGATGCGGCCATTTCAGATGTTATGGAAATGTACCCGGAAGCTGACCGTCAACGTCTTCGTCAGCTCGCTCGTCAAGCTAACAAAGAGAAAGCGGCAAATAAACCGGCTAAGTCTTCTCGTGAAATATTCCAAATCTTAAAAGAGCTAAAGCTAGGCGACTAATCTTCGCCGCCCTTCAATCAGAAAGATAATAAAAGACCTAGCGCATGCTAGGTCTTTTTGTTTTTGACGCACTCAATATTACGAAATACTCACAGGAGTGAAAAAATTATCATTCACCCGCTTTAACAAACGAGCTTAGCTCTTGCTGTGGATGTTCAGCCGTCAGTGTCTCTATCGAGTCTGCAACCAACACCTTACCTAGCGCTACAAAAACGAACTTATTTGCGATACTGCGTGCATCTCCTAAATGGTGAGTAACCATCAATACCGTAATGTTTCGCTCGGCGGCTAATCGCCTAACAAGGTTAAGCATTTCCTCACGAAGCAAAGGGTCAAGCGCAGAGAAAGGCTCATCAAGCAACCAAATATCATGAGGCTGAACAAAGCATCGAGCTAACGCGACACGCTGACGTTGACCGCCCGATAAGTGCTCAGGCAATCTATCTAAATACTCAGCGACACCCACTTGTGCAGCGGCCTGTTCGACTTCGTGCTTTTGGGTTGCCGTAAGCTTTAACCCTGGATGCAAGCCTAAGCCAATATTTTCACGTACGGTGAGATGGGCAAACAAATTATGCTCTTGAAACAACATCGCTAATGGACGCTGATGTGCTTCTTTGCCAATCAGTGATTGTCCCGCTACAGAGATCTCACCCGAAGTGGGCTCAATAAACCCAGCAACCAGTGCCAACAGCGTTGATTTACCTGCGCCACTTGGCCCCATCAGCGCAACAATATCGCCCTGCTCAGCTTGAAAATCAAAGCAAAACAACTCTCTGTGATAGTGGTAGTCTACATCTTTCATCACTAACATCATCGGTTCCTCAATTCTTTAGCATCGAGCTTAGATCTTCGAGTAAATAAAAATTCAATCAGGCTAAAGCTGCCAACACTCAGTAACAGTAAGCTCACGGAAACCACAGCTGCGGCTTCCATTTGATAGCTGCCTAATAATTGGAATAGGTACAAGGGCAGAGTTCTAAAATCTTGGCTACCAAACAAAGCAATCGCGCTTAAGTCACCCATTGCTAACATAAAGCTGATCGAAAAGGCTTGTGCCATCGGTTTACGCAATGCGCGCCACTCCACTAGCCTAAAACGCGTGAAACCAGTCATTCCCAAACTTGCGCACACATACTGATACTGCTGAGACAAATGCAGCATAGGTTGAGCCAAGGTTTTAATTACGTAAGGAAGCGCCATTAAACTGTTTACTGCAATCACGATAAAGAAAGCTAAGCTGAAAACATCGGTGAATGAACGCAGTAATAAGAAGAGACCCGTACTGATCACAAGCCCGGGAGTAACTAAGATAATAGTGCCAATCAGCTCGATTTTATCTGCTCGAAAACTCTTATTCTGTAAGCGCCATGCTCGACTAGTCAGCAGTATTGCGATACCAATACCAACCGCGATAACACTTGCTAATGACGCGACTTTAACCGAGGTCATTAACGCAGCCCAAAACGGCTCGCTGCTCAGTACGATTAATGCCTGCGAGTTAATGCCACTGACGATAACCATAGCTAATGGCGGCAATACCAGCATTGAGACGGTGATGATCCAAAAGCTATCCCAAGCTTTTGACCACCAGCTGTCCTTAACCAAATATTTCTCTTCCGACAATTGACTGGCTGTCACTGAAATAGGTTTCGATAGGCGTTGAATGCTCACAGCTAGCACACCACACAGCAGTATTTGCCATATCGCGAGCAAGGCACCAGCCTGCAGGTCAAAATCGAATTTAATCGCCTGATAAATAGCGAGTTCGATAGTGGTTGATTTAGGTCCTCCGCCTAGTGCCATCACGGTAGCAAAGCTGGTAAAACACAGCATGAAGACCAAACCACACACATGTGGCAGTTGCTGTCTTAAACGAGGCCATTCAACCCATCTGAATTTGTTCCAATGACTCATACCCAAATGAGCACAAAGCTTATGCTGCTCGGCAGGTACGGTATCTAAAGCTTGTAAAAGTAAACGGCTAGCATAAGGCAGGTTAAAGAAGACATGTGCGAGTAAAATACCATTCAACCCATAGATCGAGAATGGCAGTTTAATATCGAAGTTCGCCAGAAATTTAGCTAACCAACCACTGTTACCATAAATAGCTAGCAAACCAAATACGCCAACTAATACGGGTAAAACCAAGGTCGAAGCAAACAGCCTTAACAACAAGGCCCGTCCAAAAAATTGTCTGCGACACAGAGCATGAGCAATAGGTATAGCAAAGCCAACACTCAGCACCGTTGAGAGTGTCGCTTGATAGAAACTGAATTTCGTTACATGCCAATAGTAAGGATCGGACCATACTTGGCTGATATCAAGAGAAGGGGCATTGCTAAGCAATGCCCCAACTGCTGAAACCACGAAGGCGGTAATGAGTATCGCAACCCAAACCCCGACCTTAGGTGTTTTCTTTATCATAAATTGATTTTTTACCGTAAATGGTTCACTCCAAACATAACGAATGAACCTTTAAATACAGAAAGCTAGTTTTTTAAAAGTACGTTAGAAAACTCATGTTCCTAAATAGTAAGTTAAAAAGTAAGTTAAAAAGTAAGTTAAAAAGTAAGTTAAAAAGTAAGTGCACTCTGCCATTCACGAATCCAAGGCTTACGCTTCTCGGCGATCTCTTCTGGTGTGAAGCTTAGCGCTTTCTGAGGAACCGTAAGTTGCTCGAACCCTTTTGGTAGCTCAACATCGGTCACTGGGTACATCCAGTTGCCAGTAGGCATCGCCGATTGGAACTCATCACTTAAGATAAATGCCATAAACTCATCGGCAAGCTTTTCGTTCTTGCTACCTTTAACCTTCGCTGCCACTTCCACTTGAGTGTAATGACCTTCTTCAAAGCTTGCAGCTGCGTACTTAGAATCACTTTCTGCAATGATGTGATAAGCAGGAGAAGTTGTGTAAGACAACACTAAATCAGACTCGCCTTCTAGGAACATAGAGTAAGCTTCAGACCAGCCTTTAGTCACAGTCACCGTTTTCTGAGCAAGCTTCTTCCATGCTGCAGTTGCTTCATCACCGTAAACCGACTTCATCCATAGCATCATGCCTTGGCCTGGTGTTGATGTACGTGGATCTTGATAGATAACCTTAAGATCGTCACGTTGCTCAACCAGTTCTTTCAGGCTCTTTGGCGGGTTTGCTAGCTTCTCTTTGTTATAGATAAACGCAAAGTAACCAAAATCATAAGGAACAAAGGTACTGTCGTTCCAACCATTAGGAAGCGTCACAGATGATGTATCAACACTGTGCTCAGCCAATAAGCCCGTAGATTTCGCTTCAGCCATGAGATTATTATCTAGGCCTAAAATGATGTCAGCTTTGCTGTTGCCACCTTCAAGACGTAAGCGGTTTAGAATAGACACACCATCTTCTAACGCGACAAAATTCACATCACAACCACACTTTTCTTCGAATGCTTTTTCAACGGCAGGACGAGGGCCCCAATCCGCAGCAAAAGAGTCGTAAGTGTAAACCGTTAAGGTGTTGTCTGCAGCGAAGGCAGAAAAAGAGATGGCTGTAGTAACAGCAAGAGTTGTTAATGTTAATTTCACTGGACGCTCTCCATGGTCTGAGCGGCACAGGTTTGAGGGAGGAGAACGGTAGAGGTTGTTCCTAACTCAATTCCTACGCCAGCATTATCTGGTTCAGGTTTACGGGTCCCAAGTGTCTGCTTGATCTCAGCTCGCATTCATTATTTGAATGGTTCGCTCCCCGATGAGTGTTCAGGATTGTAATTTGATTTTTAACAATAAGCCATCAAGTTTGGATCAATTACGTTGATCGTACCCCCAACGTGGCACTAAACCTTGCTCGATACCAAGGTGATCAAGAATACGTGCCACCATAAAGTCGACCAGGTCTTCAATCGACTTAGGTTGATGATAAAAACCCGGAGCTGCAGGCATAATCGTCACGCCCATGGTCGAGAGTTTGTGCATATTCTCTAAATGCAACGTAGAAAATGGCGTCTCACGAACCACCAACAACAACTGTCCTCGCTCTTTCATAACCACGTCGGCTGCACGCTCGATCAAGTTATCTGATAGGCCATGAGCAATCGATGCCAAGCTTCCTGCAGAGCATGGACACACCACCATCTGCTTCGGTGCTGCTGAACCAGAGGCAACCGGTGAGAACCAATCATCTTTGCCACACACCACCAGCTTTTCTGGATCGCAATCTAAATGCTTAACCAAAGCTTGTTTCGCAGCATCTGGCCCAGCAGGTAACTTAAGTTCATGCTCGGTCGCCAACACCACTCGTGCTGCCGATGATATCAGCAAGTAGACCTGATAATCGGCGGCCAAAAGGCATTCAAGTAAACGCAGGCCATAAGGCGCACCGGATGCGCCAGTGAAAGCCAGAGTTATCGCTTTATCGTGTTTTGTCATGTTCTCAATTACTTCAAATTATAAGGTCGTGGATGCGTTAGCCTTTGAGTGCCAATCCATCCAACAGTTTCTGGTGAATACCACCAAAGCCACCATTACTCATTACCAAGATTTGGTCACCCGCTTGTGCCTCAGAGACAATTTTAGCAACGAATGCATCCATGTCATCACTCACGTGCGCGGGTTGATGACACGCATCGGCCACGTCTTGAACAGACCAATCAATGTTATCGGGTTGGAATAAGTAAGTAGAATCCGCTTGCTTCAACGAATCAGCCAGCGTTTCTTTGTGCACTCCACGTTTCATCGTGGCAGAACGAGGCTCTAAAACGGCAATTATTTTTTTCGTGTCGACCTTATTACGTAAGCCGCCCAGCGTAAGTTCAATTGCCGTTGGGTGATGAGCAAAATCGTCATAGACAGAAACGCCTGCCACTTCGCCTTTAAACTCTAGACGACGTTTGGTGTTGATGAACTTCGCCAACGATTCACACGCTAAATCAGGTGTCACCCCTACATGTCGCGCAGCTGCAATCGCCATCAAAGCATTGTTGACGTTATGATCGCCAACCAAATCCCAGTCTACGGTTCCAACACATTCGCCTTGGAAGTTCACCTCAAATTTAGAGCCGTCTTTAACCAGCTTCTTGGCATCCCAATCACCGAGTTCACCACTCGACTCAGTTTCACTCCAGCAGCCACGAGATAACACATCTTGGATCGCGGTATCTTGCTTCGGTGAGAAAATACGGCCATTACTTGGCACAGTGCGAACCAAATGATGGAACTGACGCTTAATCGCCTCAAGATCATCGAAGATGTCAGCATGATCGAACTCGAGGTTATTCATTACCAAGGTTCTTGGGTGGTAGTGAACAAACTTAGATCGTTTATCAAAAAAAGCACTGTCGTATTCGTCAGCTTCGACCACGAAGAACATGCTTTCACCAAGGCGAGCAGAGATACCAAAGTTACCTAACACGCCGCCCACTAAGAAGCCAGGCGCATAGCCACAGTCTTCTAAAATCCAAGCCAGCATGCTCGATGTTGTTGTCTTGCCATGCGTTCCCGATACCGCTAATACCCAACGATCATGCAACAAGAACTCTTGCAACCATTGCGGGCCTGAGGTGTATCTAAGGTTGTTATCCAATACATACTCAACACACGGGTTGCCACGACTCATCGCATTACCAATCACCACGAGATCAGGCCTTGGTTCTAACTGGCTTGGGTTAAACCCTTCAATAATTTCAATCCCTTGAGACTCCAACAAAGTGCTCATTGGTGGGTAAACATTCGCGTCACTACCGGTAACCTTGTGACCTAATTGACGAGCCAATACCGCAGCACCTCCCATGAAGGTGCCACAAATTCCTAAGATATGAATATGCATAAATTGCTTCCAAACGCTTGGCTAAATGAACCATGTCTAAATCAAACTACTGCACTCATTATCATTAAATGGCGATTAAAAGCGAGTAGCAATGCAAAACAAATTTAGTCGACATAGTAAGTGAGATCTGCGTCGCTTAGTTCATTACCATTAAAAAGATCTAACCTTTAGAATTTAAGTAGGCGTCTAGGTGAATAAAGTCCGAGTAAGAGGCAAATTCTATAGTGCTCAAATCCCCCTAATATTGAGAGAAGTTTAAGGAAATAACATGTCTGAGATGCGCACCCTTGGTGAGTTCATTGTTGAGAAACAGAGTGACTTCCCCCATGCAAGCGGTGATCTATCATCCCTTTTGTCGTCTATTCGACTTGCTGCAAAAATTGTTAACCGTGAGATCAACAAGGCTGGTCTAGTCGACATCACTGGCGCTGTTGGTACAGACAACGTTCAAGGTGAAGAACAGCAAAAGCTAGACCTTTACGCGAACGACAAGTTTAAAGCGGCTCTAGAAGCTCGTGATCAAGTTTGTGGTGTTGCAAGTGAAGAAGAAGACGAAGCTGTCGCCTTCAATAAAGAGCTCAACAAAAACGCAAAATACGTCGTTCTGATGGACCCCCTTGATGGTTCTTCAAACATCGATGTCAATGTATCTGTTGGTACAATCTTCTCTATCTACCGTCGAGTATCGCCTGTTGGTACCCCACCAACACAAGAAGACTTCCTACAACCAGGACACAAGCAAGTAGCCGCGGGTTACGTAATTTACGGCTCTTCAACTATGCTTGTTTACACAACTGGCGCAGGTGTAAATGGCTTCACCTACGACCCATCTTTGGGCACCTTCTGTCTGTCTCATGAAAACATGATGATCCCTGATGAAGGTAAGATTTATTCCATCAACGAAGGTAACTACATTCGCTTCCCTACGGGTGTTAAGAAGTACATCAAGTACTGCCAAGAAAATGAGCCAAGCGACAATCGCCCTTACACATCACGTTACATCGGTTCTCTAGTATCAGATTTCCACCGTAATCTTCTGAAAGGCGGTATCTACTTATACCCAAGTACACAAAGCCACCCTCAAGGTAAACTGCGTCTGCTGTACGAGTGCAACCCAATAGCCTTCATCATGGAGCAAGCTGGCGGTATTGCCTCCGATGGCGCCCAACGCATCATGGATATAAAACCAACAGAACTGCACCAACGTGTGCCTTTCTTTGTCGGTTCTAAGAACATGGTGAAAAAGGTAGAAGAGTTCCTTGAACTTAACCGAGACTAACCGTCTCGCTTATTTTTCAAGTTAACGCCATTAAAAAAGGTTCATCGCGGATTAGCGGGAACTTAAAACAAAAACGGTAGTAAGTGA